>CALEJY010000292.1 GCA_937898445.1 uncultured Candidatus Melainabacteria bacterium
TATCTCCTTTATTTTTATTATAATGAGTTTTAACATTTCTAATTCCAATAATAGGAGTTATTTCTCTTTCTGATAATGTTATATTATCTATTAAGAATGATTTTACATTAAACTGAGATACATCTGCTGCATCGTCAAAAGTTACTTTCCATATAACTTTACTAACAGTGTCTACACCATAAATTCCAGATCTTGTCTTAATAATAGAATCTTTCCATTGACTTCCATACATATCTGATAAAGTTTTTCCCTCTTGAGGTAATACATTATTAGCACTAATATATACAGAACCACCAGCACCTTGACCTGTTAATGTTCTTTCATTAACTGGAATTAAAGTAATTCCGTGTTCAAATACACAAATAATATAATCACCCAATGTTAATAGTTTAGTTATTTGTCCATAAGTTTTAGGATAATCTCTATAATTTTTACCCTAAAATACTCTATAACCATTTTTAAACGCATCATTAACATTAATATCAGAATATATTATTCTGTTTGTAAAATCATTTTTTATTGTTGGTACATCTGGAGTTTCAAAATTAAATCTTTCAGATAATGAATTTTCAAATCCTTTATTATAGCATAAAGCTTCTGGTATCTTATACGGACCAGCTGCTGACATTGGACAATTTGGAAAGAAAGATCTAGGATGTCCTGTCAATGCTATCTCGTCAGGAATAGATTCATCTATTGTCCTAACACTTAAATTCATATTACATCTTATAGTAAATGTTACCCATTGCCCTAATTGTATTGCATTAACATCACCTAAATTTATTTTATTAAAGTTTTCAGTTTTAACAACACCGTCTTGTACATCATAATTTTCATACCAACACTTTTTATCAACTATTACATCATTTGTTGGAGCCGATGGGTCTTGAAAATTTCGATTGATTCTATGTGTTACTTGACAAATATAACTATCTCCTCTATAAAACTATTTATTTTCAATATCAGATAATTCACCAATTTCTAATCTATCACTAATTGCAAAATAAGGTGATTGACTATTATATCTTATCTAAAAATAATCTGATATATTATTTTCATTATAATCAGGAATTTTAATACTTATTATAGGATTATCCTTATCGTTACATTTTTTTATACCAATATATGGTCCAAAAGAACCTCTAATTAAATTAGTAGCATCTTTAATTATATTTTCATATTTAATATACTTATATCTGAATGCTTCTTCGGCTTCACCTGCTCTTGCTGAATAATAAGTATTATCAATTGCTACTAATTTGACATTATCTTCAACTCCAATTATATTAGTTTTTTCAGAAGATTTAGTTTTTTTCTTAAATGAGTTAGTATAGTAATATCTATCTTCATAATATAATCTAGATAATTTATCTGGCTATACAACATTATGCTAAATAGTAAAACTATCTCCATTAAATAATGAATTTAGATATGGTGAATTAACATCATATTCCGGACACAAAGCAGCAGAATCAATATCTGTTGAATTTGTTTCAATTAATCTTCTTGTATAATCTTGTAACAAATATCTTCTTTCTCCATTTTCTTTAACTTTAATTCCAAATGCAGAAATAGTTTCTTTTATTGGATCTTGACATAAGAAACTTTCAGAAATGTATTTACCGTTATAAGGAATTACTGGTGTATGACTATTTTTATCTACACCTATCATAAAGGCTTCACAAAGAGTGGTTGGAATTCTTCTCTATCTAACAAAGAAAAATCCTTTAATACTTAACTTTTTTAATTGTTTAATACACTCTTCTGAATGCTATAATTTAAACTTAATTGAATATATTTGATAATTTGTAGCTTCGCTATCATCTTTAATTCTAACAACGCCTTTAACGTTTTCTAGGTGTTTAGAATTAGCATTTGTTGCTATAATTAAATTAGTATCTTCATGATAAGAAATATATTCTCTATTGTCTTCTGTTCCAAAACCTGGATTATAATATTCGTTTGTTTTATCAAAAAGATCAGCTCCTCTTACATTAAATACAGGACTTAATGTATGATTACTTAATATATATACTATACCAAATCTATACATTTCTCCTGGCCAATATCCAACTTTATCATAAATAAATTTAGAATTGTAATAAGAATTATTATATTCTGATTGTGGTTGATATTCTG
This sequence comes from uncultured Candidatus Melainabacteria bacterium, assembly GCA_937898445.1. Taxonomy (GTDB): domain Bacteria; phylum Cyanobacteriota; class Vampirovibrionia; order Gastranaerophilales; family Gastranaerophilaceae; genus Stercorousia. The sequence goes on from CALEJY010000292.1 coordinate 2,140, forward strand.
CATTAACTTTTTTAGAAATATCATAATCCTCTGTTATTACTTCTGGAACAAATCTTAAAGATATATCAGTAAGTTCTTTATAATTAATATCTGGTTTAGATATATTACCTAAGAATAATCTATTATTGCAAGTGGTTTGAGTTTCAGCTGAATCTACTACTTGATATATTGGATTAATTTCTTCGTTAGTTATTTCGTCTATAGTTTCATATCCTGTTACTTTAATAGAACAAGAATTAGCAGAATTAATAATATATTTCTAATTGATTTTATATGCTGAAGTTACTTTATTTTCACGTATGTCAGAAGTAGCTCTAGTAAAATATACGGAAATATATTGATAACTTATATCTAAATTTGTTAATAATAAAGAGACTCCTTTATATGAACTTTCTTGCCTAAATCCACTATATATATTTTGTGGTTCATTTCCTATAAATACTGATATTAATCCAGATTCTGCAATAAAATCTGTTTCGTTGCCATCAGCATCCATATATTTAAAATAAAAATGATAATTACCTATTGGTAAATCACCACTTAAGAATGTACCATAATATATAAGTTTAGGAATATAATTTGTTCTTTTATATAATGATGTATCAATATCGAATTGTTCTCCCTAATCGTATATATTAGTGTCATTATCTCCTTTTCTATCTACAATCTAATATTTATTTTTACCTAATGGACTAAATCTACTATTAATTAAACGTGGTTGATTTATTCCATCGTTTAATATTAAGTTAACCGAACCGTCATAAGACGACTAAGATAAAATTTCTACAGGGTGTTCTATTGAAAAATTAAATTCAGAAGTAACAAAATCAACTAATTCTCCTTTTCTTCTTATAATAACGTCGTTTAATTTATTGTCTTCATTATATTCTTCAGCTTTTTTAAAGAAGAAAAGATTATTGTTTATTAAATCAGAACTAGTTATTTCGTCTTCTTTTTCAATTTCTATAAAATTATATTTATTCTCTCCTTGCTATACTTTACGAGTTAAAACAATATTAAAATCATTCTTTAACTCTTTTAAAGAGTATATATAATTCTAATATTCAAAAGCATAATCAGTTAGTCTATAATTCCTAAATGGATTATATTCATATGCTAAATTTCCTTTTGTCTATAAAAGATTATATTTACTAGAGAATTTAATTTCTTTATTTAATAAAGCTTTATAATTCATTATTAAATTGATTTATTAAAAAGTGATATTTTACGTGTTTTTACTGCACTACACCCATCACTTATATTATGATTACCAAAGAAAATATATAATGAATTAGCTTTATTATATTTATTTTCTATAATAGTTAACTAATTATTAGAATACTATAAATTTAATAAAGTCTATTCAGAAATATTAAGTGGTATATTAGTAAATGATACCTTTTCTAATCGTTCTTCATCGTTATATTTAAAAGATGATATCTAATAAAATTTAGCTCTAGCGTCTAATTTTGTTAATTTATTTTCTTCTGAATTAATATAACAAATATTTGAAAGATTTGAACCATCAATTTCTATATCATTGTTCCAATCACCATATAAATAATTATCTAAAGTTACTATTCCAGATTTATATTGTAAATAAACTTCAAGATATTTATTTTTTAAAGTTATTGTTTTATCAAAACTATATGGTAACGATTCTTTAATATTATTAGTAGTTAAACAATTATCCTAAAATATTTTATGTAAATCATTTAAGTTAATATTATTTATAGATAATTGTATATCTGATATTTTACAATTTCCAGAAATAGTTAATTTATAAATAAGTGTGTCCAAGTAATCAATATCTTCAACTGTATATTTTGAAATAGTTTTATCAGATACTCTTATATATAACTAAGCTAATAAACTTGTTAATAAGTTAGATAATGTTTGATTCTTACTTATATCTCCAGTGATTTCTCCATTGCTATTTATATTAGATGTATTTAATATGATAATTTCATCATTATCATTATATGTAAAATTAATAAAATCATTTAACGGAGAATATGTAATTAAAGAATTATTACTGCTTTTAATAAACATCCACATAGTACGATATGTAGATGGCTAAGTCTCCTAAAACCATTTTAATCTTCCATCTTTACTTTTATCACGATCCCCAGTAGTAGAAAAATAATGTTTTTTATTACCATTTGAAAAATACATATTTGTTCCAGCGTTTACCATTAATATTGGAACGATAGAAAGATTAGAATTAAATGTACTTATATACTTACTAAATCCTTCATTAGGTAAAACATCATAGCCAGAATTTCCATAATTTAATGTTCCTGATTCTGGATATGTAGCGGTTTGTTCTAATTTGTTTCCATTTTTATTTAATACAACAGAACCAAGTACATGATACATTCCACCGCCACCTTGATTATCAGAACCACCAGAAGACATACCTAAACCAATATATTCTGTATTTATTTTAGTAATACCATCTTCATAATACATTGCATATTTTTCTAATGAAGACTAATCAGAAATAATTGGTTCATATTGATTCTAAATTCTTATATCTTTTTGTGTTGTGTTTGCTGATATAGGACTATGTAATTCAAAATTTTCTATACTAATGTATATTGGATTATTTTTTTCGTCTTTTACATAACACTAAGTTATATTTACATTTGGTAAATCGTGTAAGTATACATATTTTTCATCAATTCTAGAATTTCCTGTATATTTTACAGTTCCGTCACTAATTAATTCTAATTTAGAATCTGTTAATTTAGTATGTGTACTTTCGTCTACTTCTGGTATTATATTCCCAGATATTGAAAAACTATTATAATCATTATTTAACTTTAAATTAAAATTTGGATAAATTATTCCTCCAACTTTAATTTTATAATCATTCTAAATTAAAGTACTAGATGCGTCTAATAAGAAGATATTTTTCTTTTCTTCTTTTGTTAATTCTTTAGGTTCTGTAATAATTGATTCTTTTTCTTTTGGATCAGTAGTAATTAAATAAGATAAAGGAAGATATTCTTTATCAAAATTCTATTTATCTATATTATTATAATAATCATTATAAACGCCATTAGTATATAACCAATGATAAATATATTTAACTGGTGTTTCTTGATCTTCTTGATATACTTTAATTATAACTCTATATAAAGCATCTTTTTTTAATCCGGATTCTGTAAAATCAATAATAACATTATTATATCCAGAATATGATTTTTTATTAGTTATATATTCTGTATATATTGGAGTTTTTTCTATTTGTGTTAAATTATCAGAACAAATTTCATCATAAAACAATAAATCAACTTTGCTTATATATTTATCACTATAATTAGATAAATCAAAAGTAATAGCTATTGAATTATCTTGTTTAAAATATTGCCATATTTCTGATTGAATTTCTTCTCTTCCTACGTTTTCAAAATTAAAACTTAATGTTTGTTTTAATTGAGTATAATCCGCATATGGCATTACTGGAACTAATGTATATGTATGTATTTCTTTATCTTCAACTTTTATATCAAATATAACAGAATTTGATATTGAATAATCTGGATCATTTGGAAGTAATTGTTTTATTAATGGATTATATTCTATTTCTTTAACTTCATTAGTAATATAATCATATAACTTTACACTAGCTAAATTAATTTCAGGTTGTGCTTCAAAAGTAGTTATTAATCTTAAATACCAAACCTCTTCATTGTTTTCGATTTTTTTATAAAATCTATATGTTACATTAAATGAATTAATTACTTCTAATTCTGATATTAAATAAAGGTTTCCTGCTATTTTAGAATTAAAAATATTATATATAGGATTTTCTGATTTTTCTGATTTTTCTGCCATTTTTAAATATTTAGATTTTATTATCTCTCTATTTAATAAATCAGACAAATAAATAATTCTACCATTTGAATCAATAGTAGCTAAACTAAATTTAATATATCTATGTTGCAATTCATCTTTATCGTTATAATAACTTATTTTACTTGTATCTTCTTTTATAGTAGTTTCAGATATATTTAAATTTAATCCATCACCATATACAATAAATTTATCTCCAGGATTTAAAATAATATCTTTGCTTATTTTGCTTTTATCTATTAATGATATAATTTCTTTAATTTTATTTCCGAATTCGTCTTTTGTTTCTTTTATAAACAATTGATCATCAATTATAAGATTATCTTCTATTTCTGATTCTAAAGAGAAATTTCTTTGAGGTGAAGGAAAAGATCCAATCTAGCATTTGTCCGTTAAAGGATTATAAGAAACTATATAGATAATTCCAGCATATTCTGTAGTACCCAATGGTATATATCCAGATGGTAATTTAGCTGAACCAACTTTACAATTGCCCATATCGTTCTACAGTATTCCTTCATTTCCTTCTGACGTTAATAATGTAGCGTTTAATGCATTACAATAAGTCTTTTCTGGAAACGTTATTGGATTAAAATCTAAATTTAAACCATTTCCAAATTCAACCGTACTTGAATTTTTTTTCATATAAATGAATATTTATTTTCGTATGTTGATATATCTTTAAATTTTAAAATATTTTCTCTTGATTCTATTAGTTCTACACCTTTTCTTTTAAAATCTTTAACTAAAAGTCTAGATCCAATTTCACAAATATATGGAACTCTAAATATATATTTTTTATTGTATTCCCTAATTCTACAATCTTCATATATTTTATATAAGATTATATTTTTGAGTTTATAAATATATTTTTTAGAGTATCCGTTTTTATGTTGTTTTAAAGCTTCCTGATATTGTCGTTCAGTTAAAGCAAAGTAATAGTATCCATCCCATTTTATATGTTTGCGTTTATACATTACTTTTAATTTAACTGAAAGTTTTTTGATATAATATTTAAAATGTTTTAATGGATCTTTTTTTAAGTTTCCAATATAGCACCAAAATGAACCATCTCTAGCCTATAAATCTCCGCCGTAACTATTAAGCAAATATAGCTATTTCCAACCGTAAGTTAAAATTCTCTTAATATCAGAAATAAGAATTTTAGGATATAGTTCCTAAACTTTTTTAAAATAATCTTTTACTGTTTTTATATTATTACTATCTCCATACGCTTTTCCTTTATTTGTATTTTCGGTAATAATATTTTTTAGAGACTTATTTATATATATTGTTTTTATTCTTGGGGTTCTTGCTCCATATAGATATAAACCTATTTCATATCCAGTAAATAAAGATGTAAATATATCTACATCTTGCCATTTACCAGATTTTCTTAAATTTTTGAAACTATCTCCATTAACTTTTTTCATATGAATATCACATTTTACTTTTCCATATACTGGTAATTCAAATGTAACATTATCATTAATTACATCTTTTAATACAAGCTATAAACAACTTCTAAATATTCTTTCGACAAGAATATTTTTATGTGGGTCTCTATATAAAGTCTAACACTATTTACAAGTAACTTTTAACTTTTTAAAAGGAAATCCAATATATATATCTTTTATTGTAAATGCACACCCAAGAGCAAAATTCATTATTGATTTAATATTTTTTTAGGAACCCACATTCCATCTCCATTGAGATATCCTTCTTTACCATTAATTTTAATAACTTCGGAACCTCTTTTCTAATTATCTGTTAAATTAGATATTTGCTATTTATTAAGTTTTATAAGTTTATTATTAGCTGTAGTTTTTGGCTTCCAAAAACCATCTCCATCTAGATATCCCTACTTATTATCTATTATAATTACCTATCTTCCAGCTAACTAATCTTTAGTTAAATTAGATAATTGAGTTCTATTTAATTTAATCGGCTTATTAAAGTTTATATTTCCTCCATTAGCCAAATACGCTAAAAAGTCTTTTCTTGTTAATACTCCTTTCATAGTTATTTATATAGTTTTAAACTTTTACCAAATTGCTTTCTATTCCAACACGTCTTTGCATCTAAAACTTCATTCCATTGATTCTATGTCATATAATGATCTGCTCTAGCCTAATCACATTGCGTAATCCATTTTCCTCTAAGTACCTCTGATAACTATATAATTGACGAATTGTTAGTAGAAATACCTTCTTTAAATTTAGTAATATAGGCGCAATATGTTGCTAAAGCTGTAGCTTCTTTATCTGTTATTTCTGGAAGCCCTTCATCGTCAACCATTAAGTCTTTATAAAGAATATTTATTTTTCCCCAAGGTTTATCAAAATATAAAGTATTTCCTACTTGTTCATATTTAATAAATTTACCTGGAGCGTATAATGGGTTTCTAAATGCTTTTCTTGCTTCTATATAAGATTCAACAAATGCAGAATTTGTATTTCCGTTTGGGGTATCGTTTGTTGAATAATCCCATTCTTCAAAATCTGTTGTTACTGCTTCTATATCTTCAACATTACAAGGTAATTCAATTTTCTAATTACAACTATCTACACATACTGAATATCTATATAGTCTTGTTCTTTTATTACCTATTAAATTCCAACCTAATAATGCTATTTCTTCAAACTCATCATCTGGAAGATTTATTCCATATAACATTTCCATAAGAGTTTGAGCATAATGAAAATCATTTAGTTTACTCATATTGCTATGTATTAGGTATTACAGGAGAATGAAATTGACGATAATATCTAATCTTTTTTTCAGTTACTCTCTTTTTAACTTCGTTATCTATAAATGATAAATTATCTTGAAATTCTGCACAACAATTATAATCTTCAAGCTATCTTAAATCTTTAAATACTGCGGTAACAGAAATGGTAGTAAGTAATGGTGCATTAAATATAAAACAGTCATACATTCCATTTTCATTTGGAGTAGTGTCTACCCAAACATAAGGTTTTCTTTTACCACGTTTTCTATATTTACGATAGCGAAATGCCTATGGTGAAGTATAGAACACAAAAGGATTCTATTTATCTGTAGAACCAATATAATCTATAGATAATGAACCATAATCATTCATAATCTATGGTATTTCAAAATGTGCAGTAGGTGTTCCTTCATTATTATTACAAGGACATCTATCAATATTTTTGCAATCAACTGGAATACAATTGATTGATATATATAAATCTTTAACTGGTAATATACCTTTTAAAGAGTATTCTTTTAAAACTTGAAGTCGTTCATCTATTATATCCTATTCTAACTATTCTATAGATATAGATAGATTTGCATGATAGCCACTTAATCCTGCTATAATATCATTCTTAACAGCTGAAGCTATCTTAGATATTTGATTAAACATTATATTAAAATAAAAAAGGCGAAGGCGATTAACGCCCTCGCCTATGTTTTAATGAAATTAATTATCAATCACCTTCAACACTGTGGTTTTAATCATCAGTGTCAATGCTGCTAGCTTCCTTTCCACTAGGGTTCTTTACTTTAACCTCAGTAACAGTACCAAGATTTTCAATATAAGTTTCAAAAGCTGCAGCAAGCTCGCTCTTTACATAGAATACATGTTCGGTTACAGATTTGACTATATCGCCAACAGCATTCATGCCAAGAGGACCACGTTGTACACAATAGTGAATAGTATATTGATTATACTTAGCACCAACGATAGGCATTTCAGCATAATTAGTTCCGAAAACGTCAAGATTAGTGCAAGTAGGAATACGTAAATTATGAAGGAGATAAGAATATGTACCAAAGCCTTCTTTACCAACAAAGAATGCATCAACAGTACCATCTACTTCTGCATTATGGTCCTTAATAGCATCTTGTTTAGCTTTAATGTCATCAAGGGTTTTAACCGCTATATATTCGCCATAATAAGGTTCACCAAATGTAGCCTTTGAGAAAGTTTCAACATCTACACGATTGAAACGTTGATATTCGTTCATTGCTTCAATGATAAGAACAGAGTCCTTAGAAGTAATGTTTAAGAACTTATCTTCATAAACAAGAAGCTAAAGCTTCTGCATATCCTTAACAAGCTTAGCAAGTGTTTTAGTTGCAGACGTATTATCATCATCTTTCCATGTAAATTCTACAGAGAAAGGACGGCCCTTAAATGAAAGATCATTAGCGTAACGAGGGTCAGCAGAACCTTGAGTAACGCCAATGTAAAGATTTAAGCGAAGCATATCACCTTTCTTAACATCTGGTATATCATTTGCAAAATTAATTGCTACCTTAGCAAGTTCTGCATCTTCAGCAGTAGCCTTATAAATAGCTTGTACATTATCTTTAACAAACTTACCGATATTTTTAAGAATAATACCATTCTTTACTTTTACTGCTGACTTATAGTCTTCAGTGTTAATTACGTTAGTTGTTGTAAATTGAAACATAATTTTTAAATTTAAGATTCAGTTTGAGTCTATTGCTGAGCTAAGGAAATAGATCTCGAAACTGCAATATTTGTCTATAATCGTGGATCAGCAATGTTTTCCATTACTAACATTGTTAGCTCATTTATAATCTCTTGACATACATAGTCTGGCCACTCCAGGGTCTATGATGTATCTTGTATTAAGTTAATCTAACTCTATGTTAATCTAACAGTCTAAGGTATTTTTATATAGTCGATTATGACATTTTGAAGTTCATAATCTGGATTGTTTCCATATCTTATTTCCATCGTTGCAGTGTTGCTAGCCTAAGTAGTATTTTTTGCCTAACCTGTTGTATGAATATAGAAATATGGATTTTCTGGTCTTGGCCTATTATAATAATCTTTTATGATTTCTGGCCAAGAATCTGAAGTTAACCGTTTAGCTGGAAATTGTACTATATCATTTATTTTTTTGCATTTAGTATCTTTGTTTAATTTAAAAATACAAATACAATTTAGTAAATGCATATAATCACTTGGTAGTTCTACTTCTTTAGTAGAATCTTCCCAAAAAGTTGAATCTTTTGGTTCTAATTTTACAGTTGTACTTAAAACTCTAAGATTATCGGTAGTTTGCTAACTTGTATCATAAACGGAATACTATTTATTAACATATTGCTTAATTGCCTTATTTATAAAGTAATTAAAATCATCAAGTAATAAACTAGGGGCATCAACCTTACTAAGTTCAATTAACAAGTATTCCCAAATGTTTCTTAGTGTCATTTTTCATCAGATGCGTAATACTCAGGATAAGTATCACGCTTAATTAACTCTAATACTTTTTGATTTTTTGGATTCTGCATCCAATTAATAACCGCTTCATCTGTAGCACCTAACATAATATTATCTCCATATAAATACATCTTATTTTTAATTTGAATGACTTTCTTGTCGAGGGCATCAATAAATACAAGTCTTAAAGCAATATCATCCCCAGTATAAAGATTAATAATCTTTTTAGGATCTTTTTCTGCAACTCGTATTAAGAAATCAATAACATCAGCAGTAGGCTGATTACGCATATCTTTACCCAAGATACGTGCCATATTGATTTGTCCATCAACACCTCTAGGATCATCATAAACGAATGAACAAGCTTTATGAACTAGTTGTTTATGAGATACTCTACGCTGAGTATCAAGTCCTGGATGGTCTACATACAATTCTGCTACGCCATTACGTGTAGGTTTCTTTGGAGTAGAAATTGGACCATCAATTATAAGATTTCCATTAGCATCACGCGCATTACGACTTTTAGCAATAAATGGGCAATGTTCAATTGCTTCCCATTCTGCTTTATCATAGGGATCAGTTAAATCATAAGTCTTTCCACTTACAATTTCAAATACGTGATTTTCAGGGAAAAATACTGCGGTTCCTTCTGCATATTCATTCCTTTCTTTTTCACTCATAATCATATCCCCTTGAGAGTTTACACGTTTAATGCAATTAGGATATTGACCGTATTTATTCTTACAAGGCTATATATAATATTTAATTCCAGCCTTGTCGTATACGCTTCTTAATGTAATTTTTTGACTATCAAATACAATATCGGTTTTAGTAACCTACTTTTTTGCCATATTAATTCATTTAACATTAAAAAATGATAGGAGGAAGATCGTAGTTCCTCCTATCTATCTATATTTCTTTATTTATTATATTAAGCTTCTCTTACGATAACGCTTCTATAGGGAGTAAATGCCGCAACACCAGCGTATCCCGACATAACTAATTTAGAACCAGCTACATTGCTTGCAACTTCACCAGAACTCTTACCGTCATAACCGCCAACACCGACAATCTTATTTGTCATAAAGTCTTTGCCAGTAAGGCTAAACTTACCAATGGCAGGCATACCTGTAGTTTTGTCTGCAGTAAGGTCTACGCATACACCATAACCTTTAGTAGGATATTCACGAGTTAATGCACGATCTACAACAAAACTTATTTGATTTCCTGCGTATTCGTATGTATCGAAGGTTGCACCAACTTTTACATAACCACCATTACCACTATTGGCAGACTTTGAATACATATAAGTTCCATCTGTACGATAGTTGGCGAGGTATTCACCAAGTACAGAATTAATGTCATTCCACATCTTGCGATTGCAGATGAAAACAAGCTTATTACCTGTATCCGATTGAGCTTTATCAGCCATATCGTTCATTACCATATTAAACAACGCAAGTGATGGACGATTATTGTAGCAATATTTATTAGCAGCAGCTTCAATCTGAGGAATTAAACCTTCACCTATATAAATAGGACGATTAGTATCTGGATCTTGAATTAAAGCTTTACCGTTAACATCAATGTTACCTTTATTAAAGGTTAAGCCGGTATTCATAGCATACATAAATGTATCAAGAAGTTCCTTTTCTTTCTTGAGCATCTTATATACACCTTCTGATTTAGTTTTATCTTTGTCGTCACAGATACTCATAAATACATCTTCCTGAAGTGCATAGAGGCTAGACCAGCTAGCATCAGCACGGAACGTAGTCATAAAATTACGATGACGCTCAGTTTGACTCTAAAATTTAGAGTATCCTTCTTCTGACAACTCAGGCATAGCTACAGACTAGAATGTAGTAGTCATACCAGGTTGACATCCATCTGTATCAAGTGTGGTATCAAATGAGTTATCAATTAAACGCACCTGTACTTCCCAATAATCCTTAAATAGACTATATCATTTATTAATTTTAATTATATTGTCTTTAAAATATTTTTTACCTTGAATTAGATCATTAACATCCTTCTTAGATAAATTATAATCTTTTTGTACATCTTCTATTTGATCATATCTTTTTATAAGATTTCCAAATTTATCATATACATAAATTCCTTTATAAGAATGTTGTGGTTCTAAAAATATTTTATAATTTAAATATTTATTATGATTTAATTCAAAGATTTTACTTATTTTAGCCCAAGAATGTAATCCAATTACACACATTAATTCTTTACCTACGCATTCTGTTATAAAATTCATATCAGAATCATATACAAAAAATTTTGCTTTCTTATATCTATTTCTTGGTTTAGAATAAAATAAATCACACATTTTAGTAGAAACAAAATATTCATCTTGTATAATATTTTGACTTTTAATACAATTATCTAATTCTTTAATATCTACATTAAGATATTTAGCGCAATTAAATTTAGAATTAAATTCACGTAATAACTTACCATCAATATTATAAAGATAATAATAATTAGAATAAGATTTATTTATAAATTTATTTAAATCTATTCGTTTATATTTACTCCAAAAAGAATTTAAAAATAGAATTTTTTCATTAACCGCATTTTGAAACTTAAATGAAGAATATCCATAAAATTCTTCAGCTTCTCTATAATTCTTCCATTTTTTAACTAATAATCCTTTTTTATTAAATTGGTAAATAGGAATATTAATATGATCGACAGCAGTATTAAATGACCTTGTTGAATTTACAAATTCTTTTGTAAGTAATTCTTCTAATTTTTTATTTGCTTCTTGCTCATCATCATAAACATATAACACAATTCTCATAAATGCTTTTGCACCATATTTTTTAACAGCACATTGCAATGGAGTTTTGGGATATTTAAAACTAGAATTAATATTAGTCCAACATCCTGCTCCTATATATCCGTCAAACTTATTTGGATTTTCTGTTTCGTGCACTCCTAAATAAATACGGCTATCTCTCATTGAGATAGTTAAAAAAACAATATACTTCATAATAACTCAGTTTTTCAAATTTCAATTTTATAGATTTCTCTTAGTCGTTGAACATTATTACTTATTGTAATCGTGCTGCTGATTATTTCTTTCCAGCAATTTAAAGAGTTGTTTTATAGTTGCATCTAGTCAACTAATAGCGAGACAATTAATTGGGATTTTTCATCACGCTTACGAATAGGTCTACTTACTACTTGGCATTGTTGCTTAGTCTCATCAATACGGAAAATATCATATTTCTGATAATAGTTTTCCTTAAATGCCATAGTAATTTCAGCACCACCTGCTCCAGTATCCGAGGGAACTTCTGCGAATTCAATGTGCTTAATTTGATTGGTTTCTACTTCCCATTCAAATACAAGCGAATTAGCAGGAGCGAAACGATCATTTTTTTCGTCCTTGTAGAACACATTTCTCAAACCATCAGTAATGAAGCTAAGAGTATTGTCTGTGTACATACGTGCTACAACGCCAATACGGTAAGGCTTTCTGCCAAGGTATTTAGACCAATCTTCGTATGTTTTTGTATTCAATTTGTTATCTTAATGTCGTTTAAACACTAAATCTTATAATTTACCATCTTATAAGTTCAGACTATATCTTTAAAATCCTGCGCTCGTGTTTAGATTATATTCTCTTATAAAGAGTTTCACCAATTAGTCGTTGAACGATTCTTTATCTTTTAAAATAAAGTTTCGCTGCTGATTTCCCAAATCCTTAATATGTTAGCATGGAGGGATTCCAGCAGTTCACAGAATTTTAAATGGGCATTACTCCCACCCATTGTAGGGATTCTAGATGTAAAATTTGCAACTAACATATTAATTAATTAAATTTCGTCAAGATCGTTATATGTTTGTGTTCTTGACTTAGGATTATATACAACATTATTCATCTTATTCTAAGCATCTTTCATACCTTTTTCATAACTTGTTTTTCTTACATTAGTTATTTCGTTCTGAAAGTACCTAGTAATATCATTAATCATCTATTCACCATTTAAAGTTAACCAAGCAGTTTTAACTAAAGTTTGAGGATCTGCAAGTGTTTTTGCAAAATAATTATTTCCAGCAGCATCTGTGCCAGTAATAAAGTCATATAAAATTTGCATATCTTCATCTCCCAGATTTAAATCATATCCTTCAAACTCTGTCAAATTGTTGATTTCGTTTACAATCTAATTAGAAAATTCTTGAAATTGTTCTTGTTGCATTTGTTCTTGTTCCAATTGCTACTGCATCAAATTCTCATTTTCTGCTTGCTTATATTCATTGCGAATTGCATCAATCTACTTTCTAAACAATCCGTCATTGGCTTTTGCTCTATCTAAAGCTTCAAGAGCCTCATCATCTGTAACGTCTCCCATCCTGCTCATAAAATCCATTAAGAATAATTCATCATCAGAATAATTATCTACTTGGTACTAAGGTTCTTGCTGTGCATAACTTTGTGCTGCATAGTTACCAATATAGTTAAGATATTCTTGTGGAGTCATTCCACTGGTTCTTATTGCATTAATAAGATTGATTTCAGAATCATCTAAACCAGTTTCAGGCTGTTCTTCAGAAGATCTTAGAATATTTAATTTATCTTGATCATTTAAGTTATTCCAATCTACTTCTTCTACTTGTCCATCTTCATTCTCAAATTTAATTTTAGATTTATCTTCGATACCTCTATCTTTTAACAAAGAAGAGACTAGATCGTTTTTTGCATCTTCATCACTCGTATCTGGTTGCTGTTCTTGCTATTCAGTTTGTTCAGTACTCAGATCGTCATCAATGTCGACATTTTCATCTTCAAAATTTTCATCAATTCCTATTGCCATAATATAAATTATTTAAGTTATTAATTAAAATTGGTAATTATTTTATAATTACAAGTTTCGTAATCAATATTGTATAAATTACCAATATTTTCAGTTAATATATCTCCAACATTATAACTTTTATTTCCAAATTTATAAGGTAATAATTTACCTAATTTTACATTCTTAAATACAGAATAAATAATAAATTCATCGCTTATTATCTATAAATTAACTGTACTTAAAATATTTGTATCAGAAATTTTAGCATTACAATATCCAGATATTCCAATTGTTGTTAACTTCTTAGCAGAAGAAAGATCCCAAAACATTTCTTCAGAATAATTATCTTTATTCTTTGTAAGTATTTCTGAAAAAATAAATTCTAAAAAACATTTACGGAATTGTTCACTCTTCCAATTTTCTATTGTAATATCTGCTTCTATGTAATCTGAAGGCTTCCCCAAAATTACATTTTTTTCATTAATTTTCCAAATAGAACAATTATCTGGAACTGTTGATAAATTCCAAATACTATTATCAAACGTTATTATTTCATTTTTTAAATTTAATTTTTGTACTTGGGCCGTTTGCTGTCCTAGTGTTTTAACTAATTGATAATCTCTACCATCGTTTGTATAATAAATATATGGATGATCTTCTGTAGCTTCTACTTCATTTATTCCTAAATAAGTAAGTCCATTAGTTGATTCGTATGTATTATAATAATAACCTGGATGACCTAATCCATTTTTTACAATAATATTATCTACTTCTAGATATGATTCTATTCCATCATTATATAAACGGAAGTTGTCAGAAATAACATTATTAGTAGATAGTGTATTATTAATCTTAGTTATATTAGAATCTATTGTAATTATATCATTATCTAAAATATTAAATTTAATTGATTTATCAGATTTAATATAACTATAATTAGAATCTTCATAAATATATAATGAATCAAACTTTAAACTATTTTCTATCCCAGATCCTTCTATAATAAGAGAACCCTTATTATTATCAGATTTAGAAATAGTAAATTTTTGATTTATACTGCTTGGAAATTTAAAATTATATTCAGTTAATTTACCATTTAATACAGTATATATTTTATTAGTACCTTCAATATATACTATACCGTTTTTTAATTCTGGAACTTCTTCTAATGTTGAATAAACTAAACCTATATTCTTTAATGCCTAATATTTCTAATCTGCATTTGTTTTCTATTCTTCTAAAAATGATACATAAGTATTTCCAGAACTTGAAGAAATAGGTAATATATTATTTTCTATTCTTAAATAAATATCT
>CALEJY010000293.1 GCA_937898445.1 uncultured Candidatus Melainabacteria bacterium
GTTCTATCAATGTTGATAAAAGATTGCGCAACAAGTGCGCAATGACATGTGTTGGAGATGTGATCCAAAATATCTTTCCCGATGCGGACTTTTCACGTTTCACTTCTCACTTTTCACTTAAATCAGCTGCTTTTACTCTCGCCGAAGTTCTTTTTACTCTCGGCATAATCGGTATTGTTTCAGCGATGACTGTTCCAACATTAATGCAGAATTATCAAAGACAGAGTTATGTAACTCAACTTCACAAGGTTTATAATGAATTTCAACAAGCTTTTATTCAAGAAATGACTGAACGCAATTCGTTGAATTTGTCTGAGGCTGGTTTAGGAAGTGTTGATAATATTGATAGTTTCATGAAAAAGAGATTTAAGATTGTTCAAGATTGCGGCGATACTCCAACTCCTTGTTTTGCTGATAATTATACTTCTATGAGCGGAGCAAAATCTGGCGGTGTTGCCGATTATGTAAGTAGCAGATTAGGCTATGACAAATGTTATTCACTTGCAAGTGGTGCATCTGTTTGTATAAGTACAATTGTTACAACAAGAGAAGATATTCTTGACGGTGCGTTGTGGGTTGATATTAATGGTAAGAAAGGTCCAAATATCGGTGGGCGTGATATGTCTATTATGAGATATTATTCAGATGGTAGTATCGATGTTTATGGAGTTACTCCGGAATGTCGAAATGGATCTGGGGCTTGTCATAGCGGTTATGGTACAGATGCGACAAGCATAAGAGAAGGAAGATTTGCGCCTTGTCAAAACAGTTCTGTCGGAGATGATTGTATCGGAAAATTGTTGAATAATAATTGGGAAATGACTTATTAGATATAAAAATCGCCACTATTATTAGTGGCGATTTCAAAACCTTTTACAAATAAACACAATATAATTTACCTTCTTAGTCTACATACGCAGTTAGAACCTGCTGACCTAACACGGAGAATCTCATTTTTTTCAATGCTCTCAATTCTGTTTGACGAATACATTCTTTTGTAACGCCGTATATATTGCCAATTTCTTCTAATGTCTTTTTAGTGTTATCTTCAAGACCGTAGCGAAGTTTTACAACTTCTTGTTCACGTTCTTTTAGAGTTGAAATTACATTCAAAATATCTGTTTTTAAGTCTTCAAATTCAACTTCTTGAGTTGCAGAAGCTTTTTTGTCTTCAATAATGTCTGCAATATTCATTTCTTTGCCGTCGCTATTTTCAAGTCCGCTTTCTATTGAGATAGTTTTTGAATAAGCGTTCAAAAATGTATCAATTTTTTCTGCAGAAATATTCATTCTTTTAGCTACGTCTTCTGTTTTTACTTGTGAATTTGTTTCACGTTCCATTTCTCTTTTGATTTTAGAAAATCTTGAAAGAGTTTCTTGGATATATACGGGAATTTTCATGCAGTGTGATTGTTCTGAAATCGCTTTGAACATTGATTGTTTGATCCACCAACTTGCGTATGTAGCGAATTTGTAGCCTAATTTGTAGTTGAATTTGTCCGCAGCTACCATCAAGCCCATATTTCCTTCTTGAATTAAATCAGTCATCGGAAGATTTGACATGTGGATTGCTTTTTTAGCAATAGTTACAACAAGTTTAAGATTTGCTTTTATAAGTTGTTTTTTTGCTTGTGTGTCGCCTTCTTTAGCTCTTTTTGCTAGTTCTTTTTCTTCTAAAGGTGTAAGTGAACGATAATCTGAAATTTCTCTGATGTAGTTTGATAAAACATTGTCGTTTGAACCGTCAATAATTTCGTTTTTAGCAGGGTTAGAAGATTTTGTTACGGTTCTCATTTTGATAGGTGAATTTTTGCTCATACCTATTTAAACTCCTTCTTTTACTTTAGTAACACAAGATATCATATATGAATTGATGAGGTAAAACGTTATAGTATATACTTAGTATATACTATAATATATATTTTTTCAAGTCTTGTGTAAACTTTTATTAACAATTCGAAATTGGATAATTGGTGTATGTTTGTAATATAATTAAGCATGGAGGGATATATGAAGAAGAAAATTTTAATTACATTGGGTATTTTGGTAACATTGATTGTGGCATCTGTTGCAGGAGTTGCGGTTACAAATATGAATGCTCCGAAACATCCGTCAGAATATAAAATAGGTATTTCTTATGATGAGGCGATTAAGTCTGACAAACCAATGTTGGCAGTATTTTATGTTGACTGGTGCGGATATTGTTTAAGATTTATGCCAAAATTCAGAATTTTGAATACTTTGTATAAAAACAAATATAACTTTGTAATGATTAATGTAGAAAGCGACAAAAATACAAGAGCGTTGGCTGAAGATGTAGGTATCGCCGGCTTCCCAACAGTTTATATTCTTGATCCAAAATATGATAACAGAGTTTTGATGTCAAATAGTTACTACCATAATTTGAAAAAATTCAGAGTAGAATTGGACAGATATTTGAGAATACGTGCGCTTTTGGATAAAGCTACTGCTCAAGAGGAAAAATAAGCAAAAAAAAAGACCTTGATTAAAAATCTTTTCAAGGCCTATCCGTTTAAATAAGAAGAGAGAGCTTTATATTTATATAAAGTATATGAGAGTTTAAAATTTGCTAATTTAAGCTCAATTATTAAGAAATATTAACAGGTATTTATGAAAGATATTCAAAATTTAAAAGATAACAGAAATGTAGACATCCAAAGGGTTGGAATTAAGCACCTTGAATTGCCTTTGATTATTCAGAGAAAAAACAGTTCTAATCAAGTAGTTTGCGCAAAAGCTAAGGTTAGCGTATCGTTGCCACGTGATTACAAGGGAACTCACATGTCAAGATTTGTTGAAGTTCTGACAGAATGGCAACATAAAAATCTTTTGGGCGTTGATATAAAAGGTTGTTTAGAAAAAATTATTAACAATTTGGATGCGCAAAGTGGCGAATTGGAATTTAAGTTCCCATATTTTATAGACAAAAAATCTCCTGTTAAGGGAATGGTTGCTCCGATGAGTTATCATTGTTCTTTTGAGGGAAGAATTGTTGATGGGGAATACAAATTTATTTTGGGTGTAGAAGTGCCTGTTACAACGCTTTGTCCTTGTTCTAAGGAAATTTCTGATAATGGTGCGCATAATCAAAGAGCGTTTATAAAAGTAAAAGTTTCTTATGATGAAAGTGAGCAGGTTTGGATTGAAGATTTGGTGGAATTGATTGAATCTTGTGCATCTTGCCCTGTATATCCGTTGTTAAAACGTGAGGATGAAAAATTTGTGACTGAAAAAGCTTGGGATAATCCAAAGTTTGTTG
Source organism: uncultured Candidatus Melainabacteria bacterium (assembly GCA_937898445.1). GTDB lineage: Bacteria > Cyanobacteriota > Vampirovibrionia > Gastranaerophilales > Gastranaerophilaceae > Stercorousia. Next base: position 3,281 of record CALEJY010000293.1, read on the forward strand.
AAGATGTTTTGAGAGATGTAGTTGTAAAATTAAGAAATCATCCGATAATAAATGAATTTGATGTTGAATGCGAAGCGTTTGAAAGTATTCATAATCATTCTGCGTGGGCATCTCAACACGAAGTGAAGTAATTAAATTTTGATTTTTCGTTTTTTTACCAAAATAATGGAGGAAAGTTTATGAATGTAAAGTCTGTTGGTCAAATTTTTCAGGCAAATCGAGCTTTAACTAAATATTTCCCAGAGGGGCAAGTATTTAAAAATGCAATTGTTAGATTTGAAAAAGAGGGAAATGTTACTAAAAAAGTTGTAACGAGAAAAGATGGAAAGGAAATTATTGGCTATTTTAATAACGGCAAGTTGTTTCAGTCAACATTTGAATCTAATAAAGGTAAGATTATATTAAAAAATGTTCACAAAAAAGTAAAAAATTTCCCTTCTTCTGGAGAAATGAAAAAAATGATAATTATTAAAACAGCAGATGGTGGCAAGTTTTCAAGAGGAATTTATAATACAGGTGCTTCTTTTGATGTTTGGCATCCTAAAAAAGATGCTCAGTACACAGGGCGTATGGTAACTTTGTATAAAAAATTAATAGAAAAAATTAAAGGTTAGAAATTTATAAAAGGGCATACTTAAATATGTATGCCCTTTGTATTTTTATTCATTCAACAATTTTTCTGCTAATTCTGATTCGGTTCTTCCGTTAAGTGTTTTGCTGATTTTTTGAAGTTTTTGGGCAATCAATTCCAAATTGTCAGTCCAAACAAAATTGTCTAACACATATTTTTCAGCTTTTTCAAACTCTCCATCAATTTGTATTCTGATGATTTCAGAAAGCATTTCTTTTGCGATAGGAACAACTTTGTCAATGTTAACGTGTATTTTACCATCAATGATGTCGTAAGCTCCACGTTCAGAGAAATATTTGTTTTGCATAACAGTTCTAACTCTGTGAGCTTGGCTCATTGTAGGTTTTGATTTTAGGAAATTGTCTGCAACAGTTGTAACAATAATTTGTTTTCTTTGTTCTTCTGTGTACATACCGAGTTCAGTCAACAAATCTACAAAAGCTAATGAACCCATATCAGCCTTGTTTTCTTCGATAATATTTCTGTATTTACCTAAAGTTTCGCAAGCTTTTTTAGGTCCAAGTGAGTGAGCGTTTTCATGACCGATTGTAAACCAATGATCTGCTTCGTCAAGATAGTATTTGTGTTGTTCTTTATCAAGAATTTCATCTAATCTTTCTTGAAGTTTTTTCATATCGCTAATAAAACGAATTTGTCTGTGGTAAACATTTCTTCTGCCACCACCGATTGTAAGTGACAATTTGTCATCGTTTGGAAGGTTTTCTGCTAATGTAATTCCGCCTCTGTATGCGCCAACATCACCGCAAACTGCGACTAAATCCACATCAACCATTGTTTGTTTTGTGTCTTTGTCCGGTGAAATATTTTGTTCGTATTCATCTGCAAACGGCATATTTTGTGCAAGTGTCGGAAGATATTTTTTTATTGCCATTAAGGCTTCTGTCCCTTTTTTGTTGACAATACCAACTCTGCCGCCTAGAAAATCTTTTGGAGTCGGTTTTATACCGTGTTTTTCTAAAAGAGCTGACAATTCTTTGTTTTCTACGATTGTACCTGTCATTTCATCTTCATAATTTTCTCGAGTAATCGTAAATTCTAACGGTGTATCTTGTAATGTTGCCCATTTTTTGTCAGCGTAAGCATCTAACATTGGATCAGCTGTTCTTAAAGCTTTTGCTTGAAGTTTAAGATATTCTGTAAAATCAGCGTTTGTAGAAGTTTCTGCAGCTTTATCAATTTCATCTGCCATTTTAGAAAAATCTTCTTTGAATTTGTCGATATAATCAATTCCGACAAGTTCATCTCCGCATCTTTCAACAACAGAACGTTGAGTTAAGATGTTTTTTACTTCATCAATTTTGCCTTCATTAATCATTTTTGTTAAAATGTTATGAAATTCTTCTTTTGACAAATCTTCAGGATAAACACCTTTTCCCGGAAATTCTTTTATGCCCTTTGCAAGATTGATTTTGTTTGACATTGTGTCGATTGCGTTAATTCCTTTTTGAGCATCAAACAAGATTTTGGTTAATTCTGCTTGTTTGTTACCTTTTGCGATTTCATCTTCTAGGAATTTTTTAAATTCTAAGTTATGATGGCAATCGATTTGCATGTTAATTTTTTCTAAAATATATGCAGCTTTTACAAGATGTTTAAGGGTTTCTTTATCTCCATCTGCAAGTTCAAGGTATTCCGGCGCATCAGCTTTTAACATTTTTTTTGTCATTAAATGGTCTTTATCTGTGCGCATTTCAAGTTCTTCCATAGGAAGGTTAAATTCAAATTGTGTCATATAATCTCTCCTTTTGTGGAAATTATAGCATATTTTTATAATTTTTCATTAGGTCAAACAGATGAATATATGTCAAAAATTAGAGAAAAAGTGTTTTGTTTATTTTTTTTATTTTGTTTGTGATAAACTAAAAGTAAAGATATAATTGTAAAGGGAAGTAGAAATATGAGTTTAACAGTATATTTAGGGATAGATGTAGGTTCGGTTACTACAAAGCTTGCACTTGTTGACGAAAAAGGTAAATACGTTGACAGTTATATGCTTAGAACTGCGGGTAAACCTGTTATGGCAGTACAAAAAGGTTTGAATGAACTTTTTGCAAAAAGAATTACAGATTACGACGTAATGGGTGTTGGTACAACCGGTTCAGGTAGAAATTTGGCTGGTGCTTTGGTTGGTGCTGATATTATCAAAAACGAAATTACTGCTCACGCCGTAGCTGCAAGTATTAATGTTCCGGGAGTTCAAACAATTTTGGAAATCGGTGGTCAGGATAGTAAAATTATTATCTTGAGAGATGGTATTGTTACCGATTTTGCTATGAACACTGTTTGTGCAGCAGGTACTGGTAGTTTCTTAGATCACCAAGCACAAAGATTGAATGTTCCTATTGAGGAATTTGGCGATACTGCTTTGAAATCAGAAAACCCGGCTCGTATTGCAGGTCGTTGCGGTGTATTTGCCGAAAGTGACTTAATCCATAAACAACAATTGGGTTATCCGGTAGAAGATTTGTTATACGGACTTTGTCAGGCTCTTGTTCGTAACTATTTGGCTAACTTAGCGTTAGGAAAAGAATTGTTGCCTGTATTTTCTTTTCAAGGCGGTG
>CALEJY010000294.1 GCA_937898445.1 uncultured Candidatus Melainabacteria bacterium
TGTTAGGATAATTCAAAAACATTAATTTTGCCTTTTTAGCAACATCTGCCGGAATTTTATCAAAATCAGGAAGATAGCCGTTTTCTTCTAACAAAGGCATTTCATAAGGAGTTCCACCTGCAAAAATTGTAGCATTATGGTAAACAGGATAACCAGGATCTGGAACTAATGTATAATCACCTTTATCGACATAAGCAAAGAAAACATGCGCAATAGCTTCTTTTGAGCCAATATTTGCAAGCATTTCAGTATCAGGATTTAATTCTACGCCAAAACGTTTTTTCATCCATTCACAAGCACCTTTTCTAAACCCTTCTGTTCCGTTATATGGCGGATAATCATGGTTTTTAGGATTATCAATAGCTTTGTGCATAGCATCAACAACCGGTTGTAATGTAGGTTTGTCAGGATCTCCAATCCCCAAACTTATGATATCAATACCTTTTGCCTTAGCTTCTGCAATTTTTCTATCTATTTCAGCAAACAAATATGGAGGAATTTGTTCCAAACGTTCTGATACTTTCATTACTTCTCCTTCTTAATAAATTGTTCTATACGTTAATTTTATGGTAACATAAATATAGAGGAAATTCAATGAACAGAAACTTATACACTATTTTTTTGTATAAAGTTACTTGCGAGGGATATAAATGAGTATTATAGCGGATGACAATGATTTTGAAACCAAACCGATTGCCGAAAAGAAAAAATCTTCGGTAATAAAATCTGAGGCTCTTGATAATGACAAAAATTTTGAAAACTGCATCAGACCAAAAACTTTCGATACATATATCGGGCAATCAGCGTTAAAAGAAACTTTGAAAATCTCAATTGCCGCCGCAAAAAAAAGAGAACTTCCACTAGACCACTTACTTTTTTACGGTCCTCCCGGATTGGGAAAAACAACTCTTGCAGGCGTAATTGCGGAACAAATGGGAGTTGATATCAAAATAACATCTGCTCCGGCACTAGAAAGACCTCGAGATATTATCGGAATTTTGATGTCATTAAAAGGTGGAGAAATTCTGTTTATTGACGAAATCCACAGGCTTAACAAAGTAGCAGAGGAAATTCTTTATCCTGCAATGGAAGATTTCTTTTTGGATATGACAACCGGAAAAAGCCAAACAGTTAAAACCTTGCGAGTTCCGCTTCCAAAATTCACTCTAATCGGTGCAACAACTAAAGCCGGCGAACTTTCAGGTCCATTAAGAGATAGGTTTGGAATTATTCACAGACTAGAGTTTTATACAGAAGACGAACTTTCAGAAGTTATAAAAAGAACCGCAGGAATTTTAAACATAGAAATAACAGAAGAAGGCGCACACGCAATCGCCAAGCGTTCAAGAGGCACTCCACGTATTGCAAACAGATTGGTTAAAAGAGTTTCTGACTATGCTCTTGTAAAACATGACGGAAAAATCACAGAAGACGTTGCAAACAAATCGTTAGATATATTGAAAATAGACAATTATGGACTTGATAATACCGACAGAAGCCTATTAAGAT
>CALEJY010000295.1 GCA_937898445.1 uncultured Candidatus Melainabacteria bacterium
TCAATAACCTCAATATCAATTTGTTTTATTAGATTCGGAATTTGTTTCAGTCTGTCATTTTGTATTATATCTACTCTTCTACTAAAATGTCTTAAAGTCTTACTTTTTGGATTTTTAGCTATTAATTGACCAAACATATTTGCTAAAATTTTCTTTGGTGAAATATTTCTGTCTTTTTCTGTATTAATCATTGTTAATTTCCACTTCCATTCTTTTTTACATCATAATATCTATTTTGGTGAATAAGTTAGAAAAAACGTATGTAATCTGGATTTAGATACATACGATTTTTTCTTAATTTTTATTTATACATCGTTTTTATTTCCAGATATTTATGTTATTATCATCTATAGATGAGTTATACATCCGTATAGATATTCTGTTGCATTATGGAATGGTGTAAAGTCGCAATTTTACAGTTCAAAATTTTTATAAGACTCGTCTAATTCTTCTTGTGCTATGCCAATATAACGCATTGTTATTGAGGGTGAACTGTGATTAAAAATTTTTTGCAACAATGCTACATCATGAAATTTTTTATAATGGTGATAGCCAAAACTTTTACGTCCGCTATGTGTTCCAAAGTTCCCTTGTAGTCCTACTTTTAAACAAGCATCATTAATAAATCTGTAAACTTGTGACCTATCTAATCGGCAATGTTTCTTTCCCACAAAAAGCGGTTCATCACTTGTAATAGAGTATGTTTTATCTCTTTCAACAAGGTATTTTTTAATAAGACTTTTCAACTTATTATTTAGCGGAAAACGTTTATACTTACCCGTTTTCTTTTCTATAACCTCAACATATTGTTTGTTTCTGACGTCTTCTACATTTAATCCAAGTACATCAGATATTCTAAGACCGCTGTTGCAAGTAAAGACAAATATTAACTGATTACGCAGACTATGTTTTGCTAGATACTGTTCAATAGCTTCAATATCTTTCTTGTCTTTTATTGGTTCTACTAAGTTCTTCATCTCTTTTACACCCTTTCTGCTACATATTCTTCGTTTTGTAGCAAATTAGAATGTAACTTATTATTTTAGTTATATAAATAAATTAGCCTAAAAGAACATAATTTTAAAAAGGCAAAAGACCTATATAAAGCTAAAACCTAGAGCACTGTACAACTAAACTGTAGGTAGAAATCTCTAGGTTACACATATATATTATTCACTATAATTCGCTATTTGTCAAGTATTGAATCAAAGTTAATTATTCATTTTAAGCCCGCTATGAGGCTTGTAAAAAGGTGTTTCATATTTAATGGAATAAATATAATCCCTAATTCAATGATTTTAGAAATATCGGAGTAAAATTAAGAGTTTTTTCCTTCAATAACTTTTCTGTATAATTCAACATACAATTTATTACTAGAATCAGTCATTTGTAACTTTTTTAAAAGCTGTGATAAGGAATTTTTTTGCGAACCTTTATACATCCCAAGCAACCTTGTTGCTGAAATTTTATTAACCTTAATTAATTCTGCTAATAATTTTTCATGTTTACTTAAATGAACCTCTTGGGTGATAGGTTCATTAAAAAATACACGATTTCTTAATTCATTTGTATAAAACCTTTCTAATGTATTATATAAATTCCCTGTTTTCAGCAAATCCAACAATGTAGCAAGTCTTAAATCATGGCTATTTGTTGTATTAAAAATAAAGTCTGAAATATTTTTTAACTTTTTTGAATAAGCATACTGTAACTCACATCTTAATATATGAAGATTCTGTAAAGATAAATAAGGTTGAGAATTATGGTAAGCCCCTATTGGCAATATAATTCTATCTTTAGGTGATAATGGGCTTGGTAAAAATATATCATTAAGAGAAGCTTTGTCTCTGAGTTCTTGGACTTTATCATAGAATAGAATTACTTTGTCTCCTACAATGTTTTTATTCGTAGAATTTTTCTTTAGCGTGCTTAGAAGAAGACTTGTATTTGTCGAATTAGAAGTATTTTGAATAGGATTAATCCCTGCTCTGTATTTCCTCTTTTTTAGCATTTCAATATAACGTGGAACAGTGCCTTGTGTATAAAAATTCTTTGTAAGGTGAATTTTACTTATAATAAAGCTATTGTAAATGTTTTCTGACAAGTTATAAAATCCGAGATTTTCAAACAACTTAAATAAAGTTTGTTCTTTGGGCATAATAAGGTTAGTATCGGTTTGACCTTCATTTGCCCTATATCTTGTAGGTGTAAATTCAAGACTTATTCTATCTCTGCTTGTATTAAGCTTATATGCGTTATCTGGATAATGTGAAGACATAACATTTTCTATATTTGCAAGAAATTCAGACCTATCAGCATTACTAAAATCCGTATCATTTATATAAAAACGTAACTTATCAATTAATAAGTCATTGAACAATTTACCAACCATAATCCCTCCTTAAAACATTATGAAATCTAGCAGTTGCACAAAATTTATCTTGGTTTAAAATTTTATCTAAATTCTCTAAATCCTTGTAAATATCATTTTTTACTCTGTAATCATCTTTTTTGAAACATTTATCAATTAATATTTTTCTTTTGTTATTAGGTAACTTTGATAATAAAATAATTACTGCTGTTTTTAAAGCTGTATTCCTTTCTCCCTTGTAGTGAGTAATAAATTTGCTGTAAGTTGTATAATGTGATTTATCGAACTTGATAAGACTACTATTTTGTACGATTGCTCGAAAATGAAAACTGATAATAAGTGAGATAAAAAATCCGCCTTTTTCAACAAAATTACGTAAATAAATTTTATTTAAAGGGTTACAATCTAAAGAGAGAATACGACTTATAGTTCTCATACCTGTTACATATAAAATAAGCTCAATAGAATTGCCATGTTTTACACGCAGCTCACTCTCAGATTTTCTATCCAATTCCTTGTTAAACTCGCTTTTAACTTTTTTATAACCTTCATTTTTAAAAGCATCAGCTAAGATAAAATTATTTTTTACTCTAAATAGGATAGTTTGCTTTTCGTCATTTACTGTTATGACGATATTCTTCTTATTTGAAGGAATAAATTTCGAGATTTCTTCAAATAATTCTTCATATAAAACTTCCGTATGATACTCTGCTGACATTTTGAATCCCGTAAGTATATTAAGGCTGATAAAATTATGAAACGCAGGCAGATTAAGCTTTATACTTTCATCGGTAAAACTATTTACGTATTCAGTTAGTAAAATTAACATTACAAAATGCCAAAAAGCATTTGCATAAAATGGAATTTCATTTTCATCTTTAACATGTTCAAGGAATACCTTGCTATTGAAAGTAAAGACAAGATTCCTATTTTTTATATTAGCATTGTTAATAGGAACAGACTTTCTGCCTCTACCACTTGCAATATAACTCAATTTTACTATTTGTCTTATTAAATCAGAAGAAGCAAATTTAATAAAATTATCAATGTACGCTGTAGGATAGTTGAAGAATTGGGAATTATATTCCCTTAATAACTGCTCATATTCTTCTATATTAGTTATTTTGTACCCATTTATACTTCCTAACCAGTCATTCAGTCCACTATTACAGTTATTTAATATAATATTATCTCTTATAGTCCTAGATAATACTTTTCTTATATTATGGGCTGATAAACAAGTAGATAACATAATATACTTCTCTGATAATCTTTTTGTATCCATAAAATTTTCATTCTCTTTAATTTTCCTATTTTCCTTTTTTATTTTATATGCTCCTTTTGTTGTTATATTGCGGTTTTTAGGTATTTTCTTGTACTGCATGTATCCCCTTTATTGAAATATCTTATTTGTATTTACTCTGGTATATGCCTAGTCATTTAATACTCATTCAGTAACTTAAAAGCATTTTCCATACTGGCACTTGGATTATGTGTATATCGCTGAGTTGTTTTTAAATCTGCATGACCTAGTATTTTTTGTATAGTTACAATGTCAACTCCAGCCTCATTAAGTCGAGATGCAGTTGTATGCCTTAGCTTATGAAACGTTATCGGCGGGATTCCGCTACGTTTCACAGCTCTTTTGAAACTTGTTTTTACGTCTTTATATCTAGTACCAGTAACAGGGGATGTAAAAACATAATCACCTAACCTTGGAAGTTTCAATAATTCATCTTTAAGAGTTTTGGTTAATCTTAGCTTACGAGGTTTGTTATTCTTAGTATTTAAGGCA
>CALEJY010000296.1 GCA_937898445.1 uncultured Candidatus Melainabacteria bacterium
CTCTATATCTTTTATGACATTTATAATGCAATTTCGTTTTTCTTCGATTTTGTGATTTAGCAATCTTTTATAACTAACATCCCTATTGTAAATGTCATTTACAAGTAAATCTTTTGACCATGTATAATCTCCTTTCGTAAACAAGGCTCTCTCAAAGAGATATTCCCTCCCTTCATTTTTTTGGCTTTCTTTCTCAATATAATCAAAAAGATCCTTGCTTAATTTGGCATATTTTTTCAGCTTTCCAAGATCTACTGCATTATCATTTCCTTTTGATAGGTCCAATGCGAACCCAATATTTCCTCTTAACATTCTAATGCCTTCGAGCTCTTTTATTGGATTTTCAAACTCCGAATTTGATAAGATCAATTCTGCTTTTTGTTTCTCTTCTTTAAGCTGCGCAAGTTTAAACCCTCTGTATTTATCCAAATCAGATTCTTTTGTTTCTTTTAGCCAATGAAGAACATCGGTATTATGAGTTTTGTTCATGGATTCAATGATTTCATATATAGACCTTATCGCATCATATACCTCATCCGAACCATCAATTTGTTGATTATTAATCAAATTATTTACAGTTCTTGTCCAATTACTTACGATTCGCTCCCAATTACTATCAATCACTTCCGGAAAAAAAAGTACAATAAAACTCCAATATTGCGATCAACCATACAATATCAGGTTGAAAATATTTCTCAAAATGAGCTAACTCATTTTTTTCAGAACAGTTTCTTCTTTTAATTGTTATATCATATTTACAATTCGTATCTAAGAATAATTCTATGCGTTTTACTATATAATTAATGTCCCTGTTAACATCATATTTCGCATCATCTAGTTTTGCCCACCCAAAGCAATCTTCATAGGAATAATAAGGAATTTCTTTACCGTAATATTCAGAATCTTGTGTTCCAATAAGATTTTTTAAAATTTCTTCTTCTGGAGTTTTATTTTCTATATTATTATGCAGTTTTATATACAAGCCTACAAACATCCATCGTATGAAGGCATACAGATTTTTATCGTTTGGAATTTCCTTCTTACCTTTTAAAATTTGCCAGAATTCATCCTGCCAAACAGTAGATTCTGTTGAAAATCTATCTGAAAGTTCATTGTTTGTTAACCTTAGCTTTTCTTCGATTTTAGCCTTAAAATTTTCGAAGTTTGAAAGTTGCTCACCTCTTGCATTCATTCTGACATAAAGCGCATCTGAAGATATCCCCCCGTTTATCGGATATATAGAGAATCTGATCTTACTTAAATTGTCGTAATACCTTTGATTTTGTTCTATCGGCAATTCACTATATTTTTTATGTATTGCATCAAGCATGTTGATTGCAGCTTTTACAGAATGGTCTTTTGCGTAATCAGAAAAATACCATGGTTGCCTAGAGATCCAATCTGACGGTTTTTGTTCAACTTTTATAGATACCAATTTGTTATCTCTCAAATAATCGAAGAATTGCTTTGATGTAAACCGCGTTCTGTAGGTTAATTTAGGCAATTTTCCAAAGTCGTCATATCTATTTTCCCTTACGGCAATATAATAATATAGCAAATAAATAGTGGTAAGACGTTGTTGCCCATCAATAGGGATAAAATCGTTACCTTTTATTTCGCCGTATACGAAGTCTAAATCAATTTCTTTCCCAACTTTTAATGCATTAAATATTGTTGTTAGGAATGCATTTCGGCGCAATACCTCGTTTTCTCTCCCTTGCGCATAATCTCGTTGAATAATCGGAATTACAATATTTTTTATTTCGACATATTGAGAAATATTTAAGTGAGTTAAATTTTCAAATGTGCTACTTTTCATTTTTCTTATCCTATCAATTCAAAATTTTTTCGATTAAGCGTTTTTCATAATTTTTGAGGCATTCAACGTCCTTTTCGGTCCAATATAATGCAAACTCTATATTTTTTGCAGCCTCTTGTACGTCGTAATATTCCCTAAAAAAAGCTCTCAGCGTCAACGGCATAATTTCTCCACACGCCTTGGCAATGACATTACGTTTTTTTGTGAAAATAGCATTTTTATAACTTCGATTTATTCCTTTGGGCAAAAGAACTAAATTTCCTATATTATTCTTTTCTTTTTCGTCTAATGAACCGACAAATTGTGACAGAATGGGGAACTTTTTTATGTCATCATACAGCTCCCAAAATTTGTGTTTATTTTGTCTTTCTTCTTCTATTCTTTGTTTGAGTGTTTCGACATTTGTTTTTATATCATTATTTGTTAAATTATGATCTTCAAATGCCTTATTTACAAAATCCAAAGGAGCATCTAATGACTCAAAAAAAGCATTATTGAATTTTTCTAAATCATCATCCTGCGCTGATATGTGTTCTATGTCGAGATTTCGTGTTTTTTCATAAGGGAAAAGGATCCTTTTATCCACACAATAACATACATTTGCCAGTTCTATAATTTCCCTTATATTATCGTCTCCATATCCCATCTCATCTAACTTTATTTTTATCTTACTATTAGATTCGCTTGCCAATTGCTTTTTTTTTCAGCCACTCCCTTATTTCTTTTTTAAAATCTATGTCCTTATGGTTCCCATTCTTTAGATCTATTAAATTATTTTTTATTGCAAACCAAGCAAGCCCCCCAATCTTTTCATCGTCGTGCCATTCTTTTAATTGTAAAAATAAATTATAAACTTTACGCCATATATCCTTTATGTTGGTGTCTTTGTGCTTTAATTCCTTGTAAAATTCGGCAAATGTATTATTAGGGTGCATTATTTTGAATATTGCATCAATGTATGTTCCTTCGGTGTTCGGGGTTTGGTTAAAAAAGTACCATAAGGATTCATCTTGCAATTCAAGTTCTATTCTATCCCACTCCGCCGCCATTTGAATTTGAGTAAGCTCATCTCCGTCACGAAAATTACTGTCGCACAAGAAGCATGCCTTTAACAGTTCCGCATTCGTAAGCGGAATTTTCCCAATATTTAAACGAGAGAAAATTTCGTATTCGTTTGCATTTTCATCAACCTCATACCATATGAATTTTACTCGTTCTTTTATCGTCAACAAAAAATCGTTTTTTTTCAACGCCATCTTTATAAGAAAATTTTTTATCGTTTCATGCGCTTTTCTCTTAAAAATCTCATCAATCTCCGAAGATTTTTTCTCACGAGTATTATCACTATATTTTATTCCAGACAAAAGACTATCTTCATACTTATTATCAGACAAAAATGCGACGACTATTTTCAAGGTAGTAAGCCTTTGTTGTCCGTCAATTACAATAAAAGCGGTGTCATTGCTATTGTCTTTTTTTACAACCATTGGTTGCAAACAATAAAAGTCATTTATAGATTTCTCAACGTGAAATTCGCATAAATCACTTAATAAGTCATTGATCTGCTTTTCAGCCCATCTATATCCTCTTTGATACGTTGGAATAATAAATTCTTTATTTAGTATTTCGCCTACGGTTTTTAATTCTATTGTGTTCATACCTATCTAACAATTTTGTCAAACATTTATAACTCATGTATTAATATGTCAATATTTATGTGCATGAGCTTGGGAATGGCATTATATTCAATCAGAATCGGGGCGGTGGAGCAGGCGCCGCAGGCTACGGAGTATTTTTTGAAGAAGATTTCCATGCCGTCTTTTCTGAGGACGAATCCGTCTATGGCGTTGAGCAGGTCGGTATTTGTTTTGATATCGTCGAGTGCAAGCATTTTCCCGTATTTTGATTTCAGTTTTTTCAAGACGAGTTTTACAAATTCGGCCGTCTTGTTTACGTCGATTACATCAAAGAGCGAGAGTCTTGTTATTGTGCCGTCATCGTTGAATACGATATTGAAGCCCTCCGACATTGAGTCGCCGTGTGCGCCGCCTGTATAAGTATAATAGTCGTTTCTTGCGGAAAAGAATTTGGGTGTGTTTACATAAACTTTTGTTTCGGCGGCAACTTCGTATTGAAGGTGTGCGGTTTCGGGATCGCGTTTGGCTTCGGCAGCTTCGGTGGCAATTTTCGTTTTCAATTCGACAAACTTCTTGCGAAGCATTTCGTTTATTGTCTGATGTGCCGCTGAATCTTCTTTGAATGCAAAAATTTCATCGGTAATTGTACAGTTGCTTTTTGTGCAGGCGAAGAGCGATAGAGCCAAAATTATGTAGGTCAGATTTTTCATAGATAGTCCT
>CALEJY010000297.1 GCA_937898445.1 uncultured Candidatus Melainabacteria bacterium
TTCAACGCTTTCAAAGTTTTCAAAAACCTTGTTAAATGTCTCAAAAAATGGAACTGCATACAATCCCAATTCTTTGTCAAAAATAATACCTACGTCATAAACCTCTTTGTGAGAAGAAAAACCACCCAATGAGTTTTCTAAGAAATTGTCATAAGAGTTGTTAAACTCTGAAACATCAAAGAATTTATAACTTTCCGGCAACTGAATTTTATCTTGAAAATCAATTTTTTCGCCACCCTCTGCAAAATCATTGAATGCGCCGATTAAGTCATCAGCAAATTTGTTTGTTGTAACAACCTCATCTTTTCCGAAAAACTCAATGAATTTGTCATAAATTTCTTTTACATTCTTTTCAATTTCTTTTTGTTTTTCAGGGTTGTCAAAATATACCAATTCAGGGTTTTGGATAATTTTTGCAACTGAATATCTCAAAGCATCATCTTTTCTTGATGACGGCAAAACACCTGAAATTTCTAGCAAATAATATGCTTTTTCAAACTTAAAAATTCTTGCAACAACGTATTGTCCTGCACCAATTCCTCTGAAACTTGTCATTTTTACAAGAGAAACGACACTGTAAGTTTTTTCGTTAATAATATTGTTTAGGTCAAAACCGTTTTGCAAAACTCTTTTTACTTCAAAAATTGAAGACATTGAACACATCAACGCTTTTACAATTTTTTTAGTAGATGTCGGAATTTTTTTAGTGTTTTCCAAATACAAAGTCAAAATACTTTTATTATCCAAATTTCTCTCGAAAATATAGTTGAAACACGCAGACTGTAAGTTCATGCCATTGACAGTCTTGATATATTCCTCAAAATCCGGTTTTACAAACTCATCATTTTGAATAAATTCCGCCAACTCTTTTATTACGTCGTTAATTTCTTTTAAGTCTTCTAAAATAAGCATATTTCTCTCCCTCTTGTATAAAAAGAGAATACCTTAAAAGAATTAAAAACTCAATACTATAACAGGTTAATATTCATTACGGCGTATGAATAAGTGTTGTTTCTTGATTAAATTCGCATTCTGGACACATTGATTTGGCTTTTGCTTTGTCTGCTTTTGCGCCAACACCGTCGCCTAGCGCTGCTCTTGCAACACCTCTGTTATAATATGCGTAAGCCGGTGAGAAAAATACATCTTTATTTTGACTATAAACATTTACCAAATCATTCAATTCTGCGTATGCAGTTTTGTAATCCTTATTTTTCAATTGATAAACCGCTTTTTCATATCTTAACAAATATCTTGCAGCTTCAATATTTTCTTCATTCATTGCTCTATCAAATTCACCAAGCATTTTTTTGTAAGGCATATAATAAGTTTTTACACCTACAATGTCGCTTGAATAAGTATCTGACAAGCTATATTCATTCGCCAATTTGTAGTCTGCTACCGCACCTTCATATTGTCCTAATTTTAATTTTGCATAAGCTCTTTGCGGATAAACACTTGATGCAATTGGGACTATTTTCAAATAAATATTAGATAAACGAATAACTGAATTATATTTTTTATCACGGTTTAAATTTTGAATAGTTAATGGAGTTAAAACATAACCTAGAAAAATAATCGCTAATAACAAAACTACATAGATGCTTTTTTTAGGAGTTTTCAAATATGTTTGAAATGCTTGTTCATCAATATTTTTCAAGGTTGGTTTAAACACAGTTTTTTTAGCTTCGCCAATAGTTTTAAAAATTTCATTTTCATATATTTTATTAACTACAATATATGACAAATACAAGGCAAGCAAAGGAATTATAGATAATGCCAAAACAGAAATAATAAACTGTTGCTTCATAAATTGAAGAAAGAATGGAAAAATCACCAAATAAATATATAGTAAAATTTCCACACCGACAACACAATTCATAATCGTAGTATATTTACGATAAATTTTACCGGCTGATTGAATACCTTCAGCTGACAATTTGTCTTTGTAGAAATAGCCGATATTCCTCATAATTCCGGCTAAAATCGTATTATTCCCGACATTGTACCAGTTGCAATATTGAGAGTTAATAAATACATTTTTTCTAAAATTGTCAATATTTACAGTTTCTTTTACTGTTTTTAAAATTTCCATAATATCCATAATATTTATTTTAACATTTTTCTAAAAATTTTGCAATTGTGATTTACAAAAAATTTTCAAGAGTTATAATTTATTTGCAATTTAGTTGCGAAACAAATCAAAAACTTCGGGATGTAGCACTCTGCCGAACAAATCGATTGAGTATCGATTTGTGAGAGGGGTAGCGCACCCGAGCAAAACGAATGTTTTGCGATTATAGATAAATGTCGGGATGTAGCGCAGTCTGGTAGCGCACCGTGTTCGGGTCGCGGGGGGCGCAAGTTCAAATCTTGTCATCCCGACCATTTAAAAAGCCCTTATAACAAGGGCTTTTTTGATTTTTGAACTATACTTTTGCTCATATTTTGCTCACATTCTAACTTTTCTAATAAATCCATTGCCTGCTCACCTACACAAGACATTACGTGACTATAAGTCGTCATTGTAGTGACAGGTGTAGAATGTCCTAACTGTTCCTGCACAAATTTCAGCGGTACATTATGGGATAATAACCGAGATGCGTATGTATGCCTTAAACAATGGAAATTATATTCTGGTTTATCAATAACCAACATCGCTTTTTTAAAATAGTTCGCAATAAACTTGTCTTTACTTATATAACCTCCGGTATTGCTACAAAACACAATTTTGCCCATCACTTTTGACTCTTGTTTTAAATTTGCGAGTAATTTCATTGCACTTGGTGGAACATATATTTTTCTGGTAGATTTTAAGGTTTTAGGATCTGATAATTTCCCTCTGTAAAACTGCTTATCTATATTTATTTTATTATTCTTAAAATCAATATCTGACCATTCTAATGCAACCAATTCACTTATCCTCATGCCTGTATTAAGAGCAGTATATAACAAAGTTCGTTGTTTCAGCGGGTAAAATTCTATTGCCTTCATAAATTTGGCAATATATTCCTCATCTAAAAATTTGACAGTCTTTTTCACCCTTGAAAACGTATCAACATCAGATGCAGGATTTTCGCTCAACCACTTGTTTTTAATCGCAAAATTATATACGGAACGCAAAAACTTTATTACATCATTCATATACTTTTCAGACTGTTTTCTTGCTTTCCACAACTTTATTAGAGAGCTGATTTCATAAGCCGACAACTTTTTCGCTTGAACATTTAAGATAGTTTGTAAATTAACATTTTTATACGTTTGATATAGTTTAGCGGAACTTTCTTTACACTTTTTGAACGCTAACCTGTTTTCAATATACCTATCTATTAACTCCCCAACTTTTATACTAATAGAATATGAATTGGTTAAGTTTTTAGCTGCTTCTTCTGCTTCTTTCCGAGTTCTAAACCCAGCTTTACGCCTTTGTTTACCATGAAAATAATAACGAATTTCCCAACATTCACGTTTTTCTCCATTGGTATTCCATTTCCTTTTAGCTATTGTTGCCATACAAAAGCCTCCTTTTTATATTCTCTTGAATCTTGAATTAATCTACAAACTTCTTCTAAGGCATAAAACACACTACCGCCTATCTTATAACGAGGCAAAATACCTTTTTCATACCATGCGTTATACGTTGCTTGAGAAATGTTTACGAAAATTTTAGATAACTCTTTAGCTCGTAACAGTTTTACATTTTTAAATTCAAAATTGAAGTTTTCCTTTGTCATTTATTTATATCTCCTTTTTGTTTTTGCGCATTACTACATAAGCTACTATACCTGCGCAGCAGTATATATAGCTTTTTTAACTAGACCGTTAAGCTTAAAATTGGCATAAGAAATAAACCAGTCAAGAAGTTATGGCTTACTTCTCCTTAGTTATAATCATTCTATGATTAAACTTAGCCAATGTCGGTCTAATATTTTGTATTTGTAACCGCTAACGATTACACTTTTATTATACACCATATTACATAATTCGTCAAGTCTAAACCCTTGATATCAGATGCTTTTGGAGATTTTATAAAACTTAAATTCCCTCATTTTGACAAAACACTCTAAACGTTAAACGATAAAAAAACGACTT
>CALEJY010000298.1 GCA_937898445.1 uncultured Candidatus Melainabacteria bacterium
CAAACTGCTTGAAAAACCTTGAATATAAACTTCATAAGTTCCCACCCCTTCCGGCTCAATAAAAATATGGTGAGAAGGATTTTCGCTAAATCTTACAACTTTATCCTCAATAGACGGGCAATAACGAGGTCCAACACCTTGAATTAGCCCCTTAAACATAGGAGATTTATCCAAGTTCGCACGGATTATGTTATGCGTTTCTTCATTCGTTCTGGTCAAATAACAAGGATATTGCTTTCTCACAGGTCTATCTGGTCTGAATGAATAGAAATGCAAGGTTTCATCACCGGGTTGAATTGTCATTTTTGAGTAATCAATTGTACGCTTGTCAACTCTCGGCGGAGTACCTGTTTTCAACTTTTTAATATTTATCCCGTGCTTAACAAGAGATTCAGACAATCCGTAAGCAGCTTTTTCTCCCATTCTGCCGGCACTATATGAACGAAGTCCTACAAAAATTTTTCCGTTTAGAGAAGTTCCGGTTGTCAAAACAACTGCCCCTGCAGAATATTCAATACCAAACTCGTCAACCGCACCGACAATTCTGTCGTTTTCAACCAACAAATCTGTTATACAAGCCTGTCTAAGATAAATATTTTCATTATTCTCAATAATATTGCGCATATAATCCATATATTGACGTTTATCAGATTGCGCACGCAAAGCTCGAACCGCAGGACCTTTAGACGAATTTAACATTTTCATCTGAATATAAGTCGCATCAGCAGCCACACCCATAACACCGCCAAGCGCATCAATTTCTCGAACAAGAGTAGACTTTGCAGGTCCGCCAACAGCTGGATTACAAGGCATAAGAGCAATATGCTCAACATTTAATGTAGAAAGCAAAACTTTCGCACCTAATTTTGCGCAAGAAATAGCAGCTTCGCAACCTGCATGTCCTGCACCAACAACTATTATATCGTATTTATTATTGAGGTAATTCATACGAAAATTATATTACACAAAAGGTTATAAGTAAACAGGCAACCAAATATGGAACATATATCAAAAAGGCGATAAGATGTTTAGTGAATGGTGAGTGGTGAATAGTGAGTAGACCTTATCGGCAAGAATTTTCACGTCATTGCGAGCGATAGCGTGGCAATCCAGTCTATTATTCAACTCATGACTTTACCCTCTCTCGTAGTTGTAATTAAAAATCTTAGCTGCATAACTTCTTAGCTGCCCAGCTGCTTCTGTTATGGACTTTGCATCTATGCGTCTTTACATCTAGGCATCTAGGTAGTACACTAGTTTTTTACGTTGAAATGTTCTTGTGTTTTCTTTCTTGTCCATTTACCGTTGACTTTTTCAATTTCGTAGCCGGAAGTGTATTTGCCGTCTCCGCCTTCTTGCATTGTAAATCTGTGTTCAACGCCTTTTTCATCAACAAATTCGTATGTTAATGTTTTTACGCCGTCAACTTTTTTGCGAAGATCAACTTCTGCGTTTTTCGGAATTGTATCGTCGGTTCTATAATATCTGTTTCTTAAGAAAATTCCTCGTCTGTCAACCGCTAGTTTTGAGCCTAAGTTGCCGTTTTCGTCTATCTCATAAGCTTGACCGTCAACGATTGCTAATTTATTTTTAGAAAATTCTGAATTTGGTCCTGTAATTTTACGGTTTTTAATCTTTGCACCTTCAGGAACTTTTGTCCCTTCTGTTGGTTCTGTTGATGAAGTTGTATCCTCATTCTGCTTTGGTTCTTCAGGTTTCTCAACTTCCGGAGTTTCTTGGGTTGGAGTAGTATTTTGGGTGCTATCCGGTTTTTGAGTAGCATCAGGTTTTTCTGTTTCTGACGGTTTTTCGGCAGGTGAATTTTCAGTGGCTTGCTTAGTTTCCTCTGTAGCTTCTGCATTATCAGCCGCAGGAGTTTCATCCGCATTATCGGGATCTGTTACTGCGTTTTCAAACGTAGTTTTTTCAGGTTGCGGTGTTTCAACTGTTTCTGCCGGTTCCTCCGGTTCATCATCGACAGGCAAAACCATTTTTTCGTCAGGCATCGGATCTACCGGTTTTTCCGGGTTATTTAAAGCCATTGCAACCGGCAAACCGTTTTTAACTGCGTTTAGAGATCCGCCAACAATATTCAAACTAGAGTTTTTCAAATCATTTAATGATGTTTTTAGTGCCAACAATCTGCTTTTTGCTTTGCTTATTTTTACAATATTTTCTTGCGGATTTTTAGAAAGTTCTGCAATTTCTTTATTTGTTTTAGCGATTTCATCTTCAAGGGTCTTAATTTTCTCTTGCGCCTTGTTCATATTTTCTTGTGCTTTAACAATTTTTTGCCCTGCAGTCCTTCTTTCTTTTGCCAAATTTTCAAGTGCAGTTTCTTTATTTTGAACTTTTAAAGCAAGTTCATTAACCTTGTTAGATGCCGTTTCAACCTCTGAAGAAAGTTTATCTAACTTGGATTTAGCGGCAATCTGTTGTTGTTTTAAAGCTTCAACATTTTGGCGAGATTTTTCAAATTCAGCTTTTTTCATGCCACGTTCATTTTTTAATTTTTGAATTTGAGCCTCTAATTTCTTAACTTTACCCAAATCAGGTTTGTCTGCACCTCTAAAACCTTTACCTCTGTTACGAGCAGCTTCGAGTGAATTTTCTAATGAAGTGATTTTTGCATCCATTTTTTCTAAATCGGTGTTTTTAACTTCATCAAATTTTGCTTGCGCTTCTTTCAATTGTTTATCAATTGCAGCTTTTTCTTGGCGAGCCTTAGCTTCTGCCTTAACTTTCGCATCCATAGTTCTTTGCGCTTGGCGTTGAGTTTCTTTCAAATCCGCAAGTTCTTTTTTGGCAGTATTAACATCTTTTGAAGCATGTTCTGAATAGCCTTCTGTTTTTTGTTGTTTTGCAGATTTAATTTCTTCTTCTAGTTTTGGAATTTGGCGTTCTTGTTGTTCAACATACTGTTTTGCTCGCAATTGTTGAACTTCAGAACTTCTTGTTTTGTACAACTTCATTTTCTTTGATTTTGACAAAGAGCCGTCTTGTTGAACTTTATCCATCAAATTTTGATGTTCTTCTAATGTTTTTGCCTCATTAATAGCTTTTTTGTAATTTTTATAGCCTTTTAATTTTGGTGCTTCAGTTTTTAAAGCAGCCTGATCATTTGCGACTTGTCCTTTATTTGCCGGTTGTTCTGCTGATGCAGTTTGTTTTTTCGCATGATTTTTAATATACGCATCTGCTTGTTCTTTGGTAGAGAAAGTCTTGTTAGGCTCATCACCTACTTTAACATCATACGTACCTTGCTCATTTTTAACCGCTTGCGGTGTAGCTTGCTTTGTACTGTGTGATTTTATGTAAGCATCCGCCTGTTCTTTAGTCGAAAATGTTCTGTTTGGTTCATTTCCGATTTTTACATCATAAGTGCCTTGTTCGTTTTTAACTGCTTGAACTCCATTTGAGTTGTTTTGAGCAGCTTGATTTGCGGTTGTTTTATTTTTGGCAGTGGCGTTTTTAGATTTAATACCAAACATTTCTTTTTCAGCAGCAACAATTGCGCCAGCTTTAGCTCTTAAGTTACCTTTTCCGGCATGTTTTGAAGTAATTCTGGTAATTTTACCAACTTCTCCTGCTCTGCCCATACCTTTACTAATACCTTTTTTGAGCAATAATGATAAACCGACATCGGTCGTACCTTCGCCCATCTGTTCATAAGCGGCAGCGGCTTCATCGTTAGTTTTTGCACTACTTGCGGCTTTTATACCGTTGTAGATTTTTATACCGCCCATGACAACACCTGCACCAACAAGCCCAATTACCATAACAGGTGCTGAAACAATACCCGCTGCAACAACAGCTGCGGCTGCAACTGTAACTCCAACGGCAGTTCCAACGGTTTTTAAGGTTTGTTTTACGCTAAAATCGCCATTTTCGTCGGTAAACATTGAAGTTATACCATTCAACATACCTTTACCAAAATGTTTAGCTTTTTCTTTTAATGTCAAATTTCCATCATTTTTTCTGACATTTTTAGGAGCAGATTTTCTCTCTGTTTTATTAAAATGAGTTTCGGCAATCTCCATACCATCGGCAGAATAGTAGTGTTTTTTGCCGTTTTTATCTATAATATAGGTTCTT
>CALEJY010000299.1 GCA_937898445.1 uncultured Candidatus Melainabacteria bacterium
GACGTTCGATATTTCCAGCCGGCATACTAACACTAAATTTAGTAACCCCATCTCCTGATGCAACAGAAATCTTTCCGCCCATTTTCTCAACAAGGCTCTTTGTTATATAAAGTCCTAACCCACTTCCCTGAACCTTTCTTGTCAACGGGTTATCAATCCTTGAAAACTTAGTGAAAATCTTTTCGTAATCCTCTCTCGGAATTTCAATCCCCTTATTAATTACATCTATACATACATTTTCAGGCACATAACTAGCTCGAACCTCAATAACACTTCCCTCATCGCCATACTTAGCCGCATTTTCCATCAAATTAGTCATAATCTGCTGAAACTTATCCTTATCGACCAAAATACTAGGAATTTTAGAGCCAATATCAATCCTAAAACTCTTATCCTTATACTGGTTTTTCACAATAGATGCAATCATCTCAACAACAGGCTTAATCGAAACCTCTTTATAAATCAAATTATCCTTATTACCCTGCAACTTCGTCACACTGAGCATATTCTCAACAAGGTTAATAAGTCTATTAGACTGCTCCACAATTATTTTCAAAAACTTTTTCTTGCTTTCATCATCCAACTTGTCCCACGATGCCAACATAGTCTGAGAAAACCCCCTAATTGATGTCAAAGGTGTTCTTAATTCGTGACTTACTGTGGAAATAAAATCTTCATAATCGTTCATAAAATCATTATATCAAATTTTTCCAATTTTGCCAGAAAATTAATAATGTATTTATTATTCCAAACTTTCTACACCAAATAGATGAGATTTATACAAAAAACAAAAGTTTTAATTTCTCCTCGCCGTATATAAAAGTATTAGATATGAAAAACATCAGTTTTTCATACCTCCTCCCCAAGTCTGGTAGCCGTTCTTACTAAAGAATGGCTTTTTTTTGCAGGCGAAGCCTGTTTCCCACTGTGACAATATTGGTCTAAAGTACTTCATACTTTGGTGTATAGCATGTGCCGCTCGACCCGCCATTTGTGACAAAATTCATCCATACCTCATATATTGGTAAAAAGTCTTGCGCACGTAGCCCTCTGTGACATCATTGGTGATAACTTAACACGTCACCCTGAACTTGATTCAGGGTCTATCAATGCTGATTTGAGTGTTGGTAAAGAAGAACCCTCTCCCGCATTTGTAACGTTCGCTGATGCTCACGAACAACTGCTCCCTCAGCACAAGGCAGACAGGGTCACACGCATCGCACCAGCTCTGCGGTTCCCTTTGTCTCACAGAGAGAGAGGGGAAAGAAGGAAGTGTTGGAGATATGAAAGAAAATACCTTTAGCGATAAGGTCTACTCACTATTCACCACCCACCATTCACTTATTCTTAACAACACGGTCTTTTCACTTTTCACTAAAGTTTCGCAAGTCCTATCGTCTTATTACCTTCCCTGATACAGACTACGCCTCCATGCCTCTTAGCATCTAGGCATCTAATATCACTATTGTACTTGCATTTCTTTTTCGAAACCGAACAATGAGCTTACAGATTCGTCGTCATGTATTCTTGCAATTGCAGTTCCTAATAATGGAGCTACTGACAATTGTTTGATTTTTGCAGGCATTTTGTCCATATCTAATGGAATAGTATTTGTTACAATACATTCTTTGATTGGAGCATTTGTCAATCTTTCAATTGCAGGGCCTGAGAATACAGGGTGAACTGCACATACATAAACTTCTTTTGCACCTTCACGTTTCAAAAGTTTTGATGCTTCACAAATTGTTCCTGCAGTATCAATAATATCGTCAAACATTACACAAATTTTATCTTTAACATCACCAATTACGTGAGATGCAATAGCTTCATTGTGTTTGTCACGACGCTTGTCAATGATTGCAAGTGGGCAACCAATTGATTTTGCAAAATGTCTTGTTCTTTGAACTCCGCCGGTATCCGGGCTAACTGCAACCATATCATCAGGGTTCATTTTTAAACTTTTAATATAATTTGTAAGAATTGATGTTGCAAAAATGTGGTCAACAAGAATGTTGAAGAAACCTTGAATTTGACCTGTGTGCAAATCCATTGCAAGTATTCTGTCTGCGCCGGCAGTTGTTAACAAATCTGCAACAAGTTTTGCAGTAATTGCTTCTCTACCAGATGTCTTTCTGTCTTGTCTTGCATAGCCGTAGTAAGGAATTACGGCAGTAATTGTTTTTGCACTTGCACGTTTGAACGCATCAATAATAATTAACAATTCCATCAAATTTTCGTTAACAGGATTGCATAACGGTTGAATAATGAAAACATCATCCCCTCTAACACTTTCCTTTACTTGAACGTATATTTCGCCATCAGCAAAGTTTTTTACAACCATAGGTCCAATAGATGTACCAAGATAGTCCGCAATTTCTTGCGCAAGTTTTGTATTAGAACGCCCTGAAAACAACTTAATGTCATGTGTTGGGTTAATTGTTCGTTCTAATTGTTGGAATGTCATTTCTGCAACCATTATTTATTCCTTTCAAATTTCCAATGCAAAAATATTATATAATTTATGAGGAATAACCTCAACAATTTTTTAAGTAATATTACCAAAACATGCACAAAATTTTTTTTGCGAGAAAGTTTTTATTTATCAATCATAGAAAAATTTTTCGGCAAATCATTTTCAATCAGTTTTATAAATTCAGACGGTTTTATATTTAAAGCCTCTGCAAGTTTAAAAACAGTTGTAAGTTGCGGATCTTTCATAGCTCGTTCAATTGTGCTGATTATAGAAACAGAAATATCATTTTCGCTTGCCAAAATAAACTGACTTCTCTCACCACGAAGTTCTCTGGCATGCTTTCCTAAAAGTTTTAATATTTGTTTTTTATTTTTATCAAGTTGCATTTTACAATTTTATATGTATAGTGAAATAATCGCTTTCACGAACGAGATAAGAAATTGAGGCATTTTATGCAAAATAAAAAAAAGAAAATTCTTTTGGATTTAGATGGAGTACTGAACACATATTCCGGGAACTATGATGCGGAGTATATTCCACCGATAAAAGAAGGGGCAGTTGAATTTTTGCAAGAGCTTTCAAAATCTTATGAAATAAAGCTTTTTACAGTTCGAAATATTAAAATTGCGAAAAAATGGGTTATAGAAAATAACATTCAAACTTTTATAAGTGGAATTACTAATACAAAAGAACCGGCATGGCTAATTGCGGATGACAGATGCGTTTGTTTTAATGGTTGTTACGACAAGCTTTTAGCCGATATAAACGGGTTCAAAGTCTGGCATAAAGGCTAAACTTTCCGATTGTTAATATTTGGTTAAAAAAACGAACTTTTTGTCAAAATGGGACAATAATATAAGTGTTGTTGATAAGAAGTTAATTGAAAGGAAGTGTCAGATATGAAATTTTTAGTTAGAAAAGCTCCGGAAAACTTTATTAGAACAGTAAATGATGAAATTAGTTCTTTGTTAAACCGTCATTTTGATAGCTACTTTCCAGAAGCAGCTTATTGGGAAGACATGGACAAATTTTCAATGCCTGTAGAAATTTCTGATAAAGGCAAAGATTATGAAGTTAAAGCAGAACTTCCGGGTGTAAAAAAAGAAGATTTGGATATCGACATTGATAAGAATTATATTGTAATCAATGCTAAAAAAGAAGAAGAAAAGGAAGAAGACGAAAAATCATACAAGAAATCTGAATTTAGATATGGTGAATTTTCAAGAACAGTTTACTTCCCAGACGAAATTGATGTAGATAAAACAGAAGCTAAATTGGAACATGGTGTATTGAAAGTACATGCTCCAAAGAGATTTGCAGAAAAAGATGCAAAGAAAAAATTGTCTGTAAAATAATCTAAACTTGGCAAAAAGTATAAAATGGCGGGTCTAAAAGCCCGTCATTTTTGTAAAGAAAATAAAAAATTCGAAAAAGGGCTTGATTTTAAAAAATGTTCATGCTACATTTAATCTTGCTGATAAACACCAATAAATGAAAGGTGGGCTGCTAGCTCAGGTGGTTAGAGCGCACCCCTGATAAGGGTGAGGTCGGTGGTTCGAGTCCACTGCGGCCCATATTTAAAACACAATAATAGCAAGGCTTTTAGACCTTGCTTTTTTAATGCAA
>CALEJY010000300.1 GCA_937898445.1 uncultured Candidatus Melainabacteria bacterium
AGGGGAAAAAGTATGAATTTAAAAGAAAACAAGCTCATCGGAGGGGGGGATAAGCTAAAATCCTCTCATAATCATGGTTTAGGTGGCATTTTGATGCGATGCCTAGATGCAAAGACGCATAGAGGCAAAGTCGTTTTCGGAAATAAAAACATACTCTCCCTTGGGGGAGAGAGTGGTTGTTTGAACGAAGTGATTACAACCATGAGAGAGGGTAAGAACTTAGCTGCTTCGCTTCTTAGCCGCCTAGCTGCCTTTACCCTTGCCGAAGTTCTTGTCACTCTCGGCATTATCGGTGTTGTGTCTGCGATGACTGTACCAACATTAATGCAGAATTATCAACGTCAGAGTTATGTTACTCAATTACATAAGGTTTATAATGAGATGTCACAGGCTCTTTTGAGATATCAAACAGACAGAAATGCTGTCAATTTGACAGAAGCTGGTTTGACTTCTCAAGATGCGTTTATTAATTTTATGAAAACTTATTTTAAAAATGTAAAAGAATGCGATACAATGAGTGGGGTAACTATGGGAAGTTATGATAGTAATAATCGCTCTTTTGTGCTTGCAAGCGGTGCTACTATAAGAACTGGTGGCTATGATCCCGTTGGAACAAAATTGTTTAATATTGGCGTTGATGTCAATGGCTTGAAAGGTCCTAATATTGTTGGAAGGGATTTTTTCTGGATTTATATCTATAATAACGGAATGATAGACGATGAGCCTATTGATGCAAATACAACAGCACCATTTACAGCAGCACAAAGAGAAACTCAATTTCATGATGTTTGTTCTAATTCGGAAAATAATCGTGGTGGTGGATGTTTAGGAAAAATCCTGAATGATAACTGGCAAATGAATTATTAATTGTTGTAAGTCGACATACCCTGTCGATGAGTAAACAAATTGACTAAAGAGTTCAATTTATGCTATTCTTAGTGTATGATTGAACTCTTGATTTTATATGTTTTATTAAAACGAGATTTGACAATGTATTCGGTGCAAAAAAGAATTATTGAAAATTTCGCACCGTTTACAAAACCGAGTTTTGGCGCACTAAAACCTGCTCTCCGCCGTTTGGAAGAAAAAGAGTGTTTGAGTTCTCGCAAAATGATGTCTGATGGTGGAAAATTGTCTGTTTATTATGAGATTTCAAAGAGTGGAATTTCTGAATTAAAACGCTTGATATTAGAAGATTTGAGTGATAATCCGTTACAATTTTTATCTAATGCAAGAGCAAAATTGTGTTGTGCAGATTGTTTAAATTCAGAAGAACGAACAAGATTGTTTTTCTCTGTAAAATCAAGAGCTATGCAGTTTAAAACGTTTTGCCAAAATGTTTTGGATGATGAATATAATCACATAAATTTTTATCAAAAAGTCGTTGTAGATAATGCTATGTGCGAGTTTTCAAATTTGATTAATATTGTAGAAGGTTTGGAGAAAGACAATGCCCGCAATAGTTAGTTCGGTTGTAAAAGGTTCTATTGCTGAGGAATTGGAAATTCAAGCAGGTGATGAGATTGTATCAATTGATGATACTAAAATGCTTGATATGATTGATTATAATTTCCTTTGTAAATCTGATTTGTTAACGATTGAGATTAAAAAAAATGATGGCGAAATTGAAGTTATTGAATTGGAAAAGGATTATGATGAGGGCTTGGGTATAGTCTTTGAGAGTGCGGTTTTTGACCGAATAAAACCTTGTTTAAATCATTGTATATTTTGTTTTGTAGATCAGCAACCAAAAGGTTTGAGAGATACTTTGTATGTAAAAGACGATGATTATAGGTTGTCATATTTGCAGGGAACTTATATAACTTTGACTAACCTTACAGACAAAGATAGAGATAGAATTAAAAGGATGCATTTAGGTCCGTTTTATGTTTCTGTTCATACTACAAATCCTGATTTGAGGGTGAAAATGTTGAGAAATCCGAATGCCGGTAAGGCTTTGGAGAATTTGCAGTGGTTTAGAAAAAATAAAATCCCTTTTCATGCTCAAATTGTTCTTTGTCCAGGAATTAATGACGGAAAAGAGTTAGAGCGAACTTTGACGGATTTGGCAAAATTGAAAAATACTGTTCTATCTGTTGCAATTGTTCCTGTTGGGATAACTCAGTTTAGAGAAGAAAGTCTTAAGCAGGTTGATAAAAAATGTGCAGAACAAGTTTTGGATATAGCGTCAAAATTCAAGAGAGTTTGTTGTTCGGATGAATTTTTCTTGCTTGCTGAGAGGGATATTCCGCCGGCTAAATATTACGGTAATTTTAATCAATTGGATGATGGTGTTGGTTCTTTAAGAATGCTTTTAGAAGATTTTAAATCAAGAGAGTTGCCAAAATCTATTTCAAAACCATTAAAAATTTCTTTTGCAACCGGTGTTGCTGCAATTTATGCAATAGAAAGAATTGCAAAAAAATTGAATAAAATTAAGAATTTGAAAGTGTCTGTAAATCCCGTGAAATCAAATTATTGGGGGAAAGATATTACGGTTTCTGGGTTAATTACGACTGACGATTTGATTAGAACGGTCAAAGACATTGATGTTGATTTGGTTGTTATTCCATCAGTTATGCTAAAACCGTATTCTGAAACTTTTTTAGATGGCAAGACTTTGTCTTATGTAAAAGAGCAGACTGGGAAAGAGTTTTTTGTAATAAAAGAAATTTATTCCACAAAAGAGTTAATAGATTATCTTTGGACAAACACTTGAATAACTCAAAAAATATGTTATAATAAGATTACATAGTTAAAATTTTTTGTTTATGAGAGATTCGGAAAAATATTCATGAAGGAGCGAACATGAAGTTATTTAAAGGGTTTACGTTGGCAGAAGTTCTAATTACTCTTGGAATTATTGGGGTTGTTGCTGCACTTACTATGCCGGCACTAGTTGCAAATTATAAAAAACAAGAGGCGATTTCTAAGTTGAAAAAGTCTTATACAATGATTGCGCAAGCTCTAAAAATGTCGGAATTAGATAATGGAGAATTCCAATATTGGGATAAGGGTAAGGATGCAAATGCTTATTTAGAAAAATTTTGGTTACCTTATTTTAAGTCAATAAAAGTTTGCAAAACATATCAAGAATGCGGATATGAAAGCAATAAGCCTTGGTATATGTTGAGTGGTAGACTGAACGACTGGAAAGTTGTTGATAGTGGAAAGCGAATTCCATTTATGACAAGTGACGGTTTTTTGTACAATATGTCTATGGATACTGACGATGCAAAAATTTTTATTGATATTAATGGCGCAAAACCGCCTAATATGACAGGAAAAGATTTGTTTATATTTGTAATTACTGATAAAGGTATTTTCCCTAGAGATTATGACCAACCTGAGGATGTAATTAAAACAGATTGCAAACGTAAAAATTCAAACGGCTATTCTTGTGCCGCAAAGATAATGCGTGATGGTTGGGAAATGAAAAGTGATTATCCTTGGTAAAAATTTGAATGTAAAAAAGAGCTGAATATTAAAATTCAGCTCTTTTAGTTTGTAGTAATTTATAGAGTTTATTCAAAAGTAAATCCGTCTTCTTTAAATCTGTCAATAACTTCTTGCAATTGTTCATCAGAACATACGTAAGATAATCTAAAGAAGCCTTCTCCGTGATCTCCGAAAGCATTTCCCGGAACTAATACGACACCGGATTTTTTCAATACATCTTCGCAGAATTTGAATGCTGAAGTGTATCTTTTCGGAATTGGCAACCACAAATAGAATGTTGTGTGTGGAACTGTTTTTTCATCAATATCCCAACCCAATTCTTTAAATCCTTTTACCATAATAGCTTGTTTGCGTGCGTAGCCTTTGTTACCTTCTTCAATATATTTGTCGCCTTCTTCGGAATTTAGGATTTCTGCGCAAGCTTTTTGTAATGCTTTAAAAATACCGTTATCAAGAGTAGATTTACCCTTGCCAAATCTTTGGATAACGTCTTTGTTTCCGCAAACCCAACCTAAACGCCAACCGGTAACGGCATAAGGTTTTGAAAAGCTGTAAAACTCAATACCGATATCTTTTGCGCCTTCAAGTTCAAAAATACTGAAAGGTTTTTCATCTTCGGCAAAGTAAATATCAGCATAAGCAGCATCTGATGCTAACAAAATATCGTGTTTTTTACAAAAATCAATTACAGATTGAACATATTCTTTTGTAGTTGAAATTCCCATTGGGTTGTTCGGGAAATTTATAAACAAAGCTTTTATGTTTTCTGCTTTGTAGCCATCTTTAATGATTTGGTTGTAAATAGCTTCGACATCAGGTTTAAAATCGTTTTCTTTAGTTAAAGGCATTGGATATGCTTTTGCTCCTGAGCATTTTACGAATTGCAAATAAGAAGCGTAGCAAGGATCAGGTACCATAATTACGTCTTTTTCAAATTCTTCGTGTTTTGGAGTTGTGATAAAGCGAACCAAGTTTGCAATACCTTCTTTTGAACCAACAAGTGAGAAGATTTCTGTCTCAGGATCTAATTCTACTCCAAAACGATTTTTCATTCTTGTTGCAATTGCTTTCCTCAAATAAGGTTCGCCTTTTGGAGTTGAATACATGTGAATACCGTCTTCATCCAAAATTTCTTTTAGTCTGTTAATAAGTGCTTTTGGAGGATTTGCAGTAGGTGCGCCCATAGATAATGAAATTGGCGCTCTGTTTCTTGCAGTCAATTCGTCTTTCAATTTTGCAGTTTGTTCTTTTAATCTGAACATAATGTAAGTGTCTAATGACATTACTTCTTCGTTAAATAATCTTTCTATATCCATATTCTTATCCTTTTTAATTTTCTGCTATCATTTGCATTGGACCTTCCAAAGATGCCGTAACAAATTGTTTTGTATAAGGTGTATCTTGTTTTAGCATATCTTCAGGAGTTCCTGCGTAAACTATTTTGCCGTCATAAAGCATTATAACTTTGTTTGCGGTTCTTTGAATTGTTGACATTTGGTGAGTAACAACGATTGATGCTGCGTGCGTTTCTTCTTTTAGTCTGACAATATAATCTTCTATCAATGTTGAAGAAATCGGGTCTAATCCGGCAGTCGGTTCATCATAAAGAATTGTGTTTGGAGCAGTAACTATTGCACGTGCAAAGCTTACACGTTTTTGCATTCCACCTGAAAGCTCTGACGGATATTTTCTTTCAATACCTTTAAGTCCAACCAATTCCAACTTTTCAGAAACAATATTTCGAATTTCTTTTTCTGTATATTTGTTTCTCAAATCTTTTCGTTCATGTAGCGCAAACGCAATATTATCCGCAACTGTTAGCGAATCAAACAATGCTGAATATTGGAAAACCATTGCAATATCACCATCAGCGGTT
>CALEJY010000301.1 GCA_937898445.1 uncultured Candidatus Melainabacteria bacterium
TCAAAAAATGGGATACGTCCGAGCACAATAAAAATCTCTATTAATATTTATTAACAAAACAATTGACTGATAGTTACTATCAACTTGTAAAATAGTAAAATGGGATTACTAAGTCGTTTAAAATTAAAGAGGTAAAAATATGAAACGTAGAGAATTTATTATCAATTCAGCACTTGCAATCGGTGGCACTGCACTTTTGAGTGGTTGCGGTAAAAAAGAAATTAAAAAATCTGAAAACCAAGTTGTAAGAAGAAAATTTGCTGACATTGACACTCCATTAATCGCTTTGGGTTGTATGCGACTCCCAATGCGTAACGATAAAGTTGATATGGTGGAATTAGACAAAATGGTTGAATACGCTATGGAACATGGCGCAAACTATTTTGATACTGCTTATATGTACGTTGACGGCAAAAGTGAAAATGCAATCGGTGAAATTCTTAAAAAATATCCTCGTGAAAGTTTCATTCTTGCGGATAAATGCCCTGCATACTTAGTAAATTCTCAAGCAGACGTTAGAAAATTGTGCGAAGAACAACTTAAAAAATGCCAAGTTGAATACTTTGACAACTACATGGTTCACAACATAAACAAAAACACTTTAAGCAATTATCGTGATAACAATATGTATGATGAACTTGTTAAACTTAAAAAAGATGGCAAAGTTAAACACATTGGTTTCTCATTCCACGGCGACCCTCAAATGCTTAGAGAAGTTATTAAAGAACATAAATGGGATTTCTGCCAACTTCAATTAAACTACCTTGATTGGGAAGTTATCAATGCTGACGAATTATACCAAATCGCAGATGATGCAGGTGTTCCCGTAATTGTTATGGAACCTTTACGTGGCGGTGTTTTATGTGACTTACCGGAAAAAGCTGTTGCAAAACTAAAACAGGAATGCCCTGATGATACACAAGCTTCATTCGGGTTGCGCTGGGTTGCAAGTAAACAAAGAGTATTTACTATTTTGAGCGGTATGAGTAACTTCCAACAATTAAAAGAAAATGTTGATACTTTCGTAAATTATAGAGAGTTTTCTGAAAAAGAATTAAAAATAGCACACGAAATTGCACAAATTATTCAATCTAGTGGTGCAATCAGTTGTACGGCTTGTAAATACTGTATGGAGGTTTGCCCAAGGGGTATTAATATTCCTGCAATCTTTGGGTTGTACAATGTTTATAAAGGAAGCAATCAAAAATCAAAATCATTTATGTTCGTATATAATTATAAGGCTCTTGACGAATCAACTCGTGCTGACAAGTGCGTAGATTGTAAATTATGTATGAAAAACTGTCCTCAAAACTTGGATATTCCAAAATTATTGAAAGATGTTCAAGCAGAAGTTGAAAAAGTTGAAAAGGAAACAAAAAGATAATGAAAAACGCTTATAAAATTAGACTTGTAGTTGCAGGGATTGTCTTTTTATTAGTAATTCTAGGCTTTGTTGGAGTTTTTTATCCGATAAAAGTTTTAGATTTGCAATTCGCACCTCTTTTGCAAAGAGTTTTTGTTGATTTTTCAGTAATCGCATTAATCTTATTATTGGCAATTGTAGTTGTAACGGCGATTTTTGGTCGTTTTTACTGTTCTACAATTTGTCCTTTCGGATTTTTGCATGAAGTAATGGCACTAATTTTTAGACGTAAAAACAAGGCTATTAAAAATTATCCTGTAAAATATTTTATAATGGCATTAACTTTTGGGGCTTTGGCTGGCGGAAGTGCCGTTGTTTTGAGATATATTGAACCTTACACTTTGTTTGGTTCTGCCGTAACTGTTTCAATTTTTGGGCTTGTTACAACGTTAGTTGTTTTAGCAATAGTATTTTTCAAAAACAGATTTTTCTGTACAAATATTTGCCCTGTTGGTGCATTATTAGGACTTATTTCTAAATTCTCATTATGCAAAATCTCAATCAATAAAGAGCAATGCGTAACTTGCGGAATGTGCGAAAAAAATTGCCCATCAGGTTGCATAAATTCAAAAGAAAAAGCAATTGATAATGAAACTTGCGTAAGATGTTTGAAATGTTTAGGAGTTTGTCCTAAAGGTGGAATTTCTTTGGGGAAATCGCCTAAAACAGAAGAAAAATTTAGTCTAAAACGTCGTCAATTAATTATCGCAACAACTGTGGTTGCTGTGTTTGGTTCTATGATTAAGACAGGACTTGTTTTAAAAGACAAACTTGTTGAAAAAGTTAAGGATATAATTTTACCAGCCGGTGCTGTAAATAAAGACAGATTTGCAAACAAATGTTTAAACTGTAATTTGTGCGTTGAAAATTGCCCAAACAAGATTTTAGTTAAGGCAGATGAAAAATTTCCTGCTGTGCATATAGATTATGAACAAGGCAAAAAACTTTGTAAGTTCGACTGCAAAAAATGTGGTGAAATTTGCCCAAGCGGTGCTATAAAATGTTTAACATTAGAAGAAAAACAAAACACAAGAATTGGTATGGCAATGATTATTGAAGATAAATGTAATCATTGTAATGCTTGTTCAGGTGCTTGTCCTAAAGGTGCTATAATTAAAATTGAAGGCAAAGCTCCAATTCTAAATGCGCAAAAATGTATTGGCTGTGGTGCTTGTAAAGCAACTTGTTATCATGAAGCGATAGAAATATTTTCAGTTAAAGAACAAAAAGAAATTTAATAAAAGGAGAAAAATATGTCATTAGGAATTACAGAAATATTATTAATTTTATTGGTTGTAATTTTGCTATTTGGTGGAAAAAGAATTCCTGAAATTGCAAGAGCATTAGGTCGTGCATCGTATGAATTCAAAAAAGCAAAAACTGTTTTAAAAGACGAAGCCAATGAAATTAAAGAAGCTATTGAAAAAGAAGGCGAACAACCAGAAGAATATAATCCAAAAGACGTTTAATTATGACAAGTGACAAAGATGAAAGTATTATTTTTCATATTGAAGCGTTTCGAGAAATGCTTTTGAAATGTTTGAGAGCAATTGCAATTGTGTTGCTGCCAATGCTTTTTGTCGCACCAAAATGTTTGGATATTTTTATAAAACTTATTTTGAAAGGTAATAATATCGCATTAAACTACTTTTCGCCTGCAGAAGTTTTCATAATTCAAATAAAATTTGCACTCGTTATGGATATAATCATTTGTTTTCCATATATTGCAAAACAGGTTTGGATCTTTTGTGTGCCTGCACTTTATGAACACGAAAAAAAGTTTATTAAATCAATTGTGTTTACCTCAAGTGCGTTATTTATTTTAGGG
>CALEJY010000302.1 GCA_937898445.1 uncultured Candidatus Melainabacteria bacterium
GCTCAACCTGTGAATATCCAAGATGTTGAAGATAATTTCTTGAATAAAACTTTCGACAGATTATCTAAGGTTGAAAAACTTGTTCCATTTGCGGATAAAGAATATATCAAGATTAACGGAAATTATTACAAGAATGTTTTCTTTAATAAAGATGAATTACAGGAAGCTGTTCAAACCGTTTATCCAAAAGAATTCCGATTAATTCATGGCGATTGTACTTTTTCAAACTTGATGTTTGATACATTTAACATGAAGGCGATTTTGATTGATCCAAGAGGATATTTTGGCAAAACCAAACTTTACGGTGATGTGGATTATGACTGGGCAAAATTGTATTACTCATTGAAAGGTGAATATGACCAATTTAATCGTAAAAAATTCACTCTTGATATCAGAGAAAAAGATGTAGAGCTTGCAATCAAACCTAACAACTGGGCGGATATGGAAGAATTTTTCTTTGATTGTTTACCAAATGTTAATAAATTCAAAATCAGACTTTTACATGCAATTATTTGGCTGAGCCTTACAACTTATGCTTGGGAAGATTACGACAGCATTTGTGGTGCATTTTATAATGGCATAATTAAGCTTAATGAGGTGCTATAAAAAATGACAAAGCTGGAATTTTCACCATTGAGCAAAACTTGGATTTTGGATATAGACGGAACACTTGTTAAGCATAACGGCTACAAGATTGACGGTCACGATACTTTGCTTGATGGAGTTAAAGAATTTTTCGATAATTTGAGTCCTGACGATAAGGTTGTAATGCTTACTGCAAGGAAAGAAGAGTATCTTGAAGATTTGAAAAAGTTTTTGAAAGAAAACAATTTGAGATACGACTATCTTTTAACCGACATGCCAATGGGTGAGAGGATTTTAGTTAACGATAGAAAGCCAAGCGGTTTGGATATGGCTTTTTCTGTCAACAAAAATAGAGATGCAAAATTAGATATTTCATACAAGATAAATGAGGAGTTGTAATGCAGACTTTGGAAAGAGAAATTTCTATACAGGAAAATTTGGATAAAAATTGTGCAATTCATACTATAAATAGCGAAATTGATACAATTATTAAATTGCGTGATGGCTTAGATTCAAGTCTAACTAAGGCGCTGGATGTTATGCAAAATGCTAAAGGTCGAATTATTTTAACAGGTATGGGAAAATCAGGTCATATCGGTAAAAAAATTGCGGCCTCTTTAGCATCAACAGGAACTCCTTCATTTTTCGTACATCCGGCAGAGGCAAGCCATGGCGATTTAGGAATGATTACAGAAGATGATGTTGTAATTGCAATTTCTAATAGTGGCGAATCTCGAGAACTTGTGGATATTCTTAATTATTGCAAACGCTTTGGAATTAAGTTAATTGCGATTACAAAAAATGCTGAAAGTTCTTTGGGGAAAGCGGGAGATATAGTTTTGTTGCTTCCAAATAACGGAGAAGCTTGCCCACTTGGACTTGCACCAACAAATTCGACCACAGCGACGCTTGTTTTGGGCGATATTTTGACAGCTGGATTAATCCAAAGAAAAGGTTTTACAAAATCTGATTTTAATCAAAGACATCCGGGCGGGAAACTGGGTTCAATTTTGCAAAGAGTTTCTGATTTGATGCATAAAGATTCTGAAATGCCAATATTAGAAGAACATTCAAATATGCAACAAGTGCTTTTGGAAATGACATCAAAACGTCTTGGCTGTGTTGGGTTTGTAAATGCTGATGGTATTTTTACAGGAATGCTTACTGACGGGGATTTAAGACGTTGCTTAAGTCCTGAAATCTTGGATAAAAAGGCGATTGATTTGATGACTAAAAATCCAAAAACGATTTCTAAAGAAACAATGGCATCTGAAGCTATGAAGATTATGCACGATAAAAAGATTACAAATATTTTTGTAATTGAAGATAACAAACCAATTGGTGTAATACATATCCACGACTTATTGAATAATGGAGTTGCATAATTAAAAATTTTTATTTTTGTAAATAAAAGGATTAAAAAAAAATGATATTAATTAAAAATAAAAAGAATATTATATTTGCATTATTTTTAACAATATTAATTGTTAAAATTATTATAATGGGTTTATTCTCATCAGAATATCAAGACAAGTTATTTTATCCTTTTATTAATCATTTTGTTTCTAATGGTGGAGATCCTTGGAATTGGGTTTATATAAATAAATTACATTATGAGTTCCCTTATCATCCACTGATGCTCTATTTTTTTAGTATAGGGACAGTTTTAATTAAATTTTTACATGTTGATAATATTTTTATTCATAATGTATTATTTAAACTTCCAACGTTATTTGCTGATGTTGCAATATGTATTTTATTATTAAAGACATTTAAGAGTAAGCCTATTAGTATATTGATATTTTATTTTTTATCTCCAATTATTTTGTACGCATCATATATGCATTCACAATTAGATTTATTACCTGTGGCATTTCTATTTTGGGCTGTATATTATTTAAAAAAAGATAAAGGCTATAAAGCATCTTTGGTACTTGGAATGGCAACTTGTATAAAAATGAATATATTGTTGCTTTTACCGATTTTAATAATTTATATTTGTAAAACAACTAAAAAAAGAAAAGCATTATTGTCTTTTTTGATAATTGCTGGAATATATTTATTATTTTCTATCCCGTATTTATTTAGTGCTGGATATCATCAT
>CALEJY010000303.1 GCA_937898445.1 uncultured Candidatus Melainabacteria bacterium
TTTAGCAAAGGCGTTAAATGTTCTTTTTCGATGACAACAAAAATAGATGTATCACCGTTAGAACCGGCAATTTCAGTAAACAATTTTTCTGCATTAAGAAGATTTTTCGGTGGAGTGTACATGTTTTTGATATTGTCGTCAAAATGAATGCGACATAAAGCAATCAAAAGAAAAATTATAAATATTGCAGAAGCAAATAATCGTATATGCTTAGAGGCAAACTTATTTACAATATTAAATTTAGTTTTTAAAGTTTGTACCAACTGCCAAATTTTAATTGATAAAGACTGCGCATTCTCACATCTGAACATCTTTGCATCTTTCATAATTGGATAAAACAAAACCACAATTCCATAAACCGTTACCAAACCGGTTATTGTGAAAACAGAAATTTGTTTTAACAAAATAAAGTTTGCAAACAGAAGGATTAAAAACGCACTCACTGTCGTAATCAAGCTCACTGTAAGACTTTTAAAGATTTTATAAATAGCAGTATTTCCGTCTTTTTCTTCTCTCAAAGTCACAAAATAATGCAAAGAATAATCCACACAAACACCTATCAAAGTTGTTGAAAAAACAAATGTCAAAATGTGAATATCTCTAAAAATCAATGCTGTAAGGCAATACCCAGAAAAAATTCCTGCTCCAATACTCAATGCGATCGGAACAAGAGGCATTAATGAGCCGAAATACAAGAATATAAGCGCAATTACAAACAAAGTCGACAATATACAAATCAAATTGATTTCGAAAATCGAATGACTGCTTGCAAAATACGAATGTATTGGTGCGCCCGTCAAATAAACTTTTACACCATCTTTACTCAACTCTTTTTGCAGATTTACCAATTTTTCTATTTCAGTATTCAAAATCGTAGGAGATAATGCCAAATCGCTCGACACATCAAGCATTACAAGACTATAATATCTATCATTAAACTGAATTGGTGAAAAATTCGTCGGCATTTGAGTATTACCGGACAAATTCATCACAAAATCCGTCAATAACAAAAACGGATCATCTTCAATTGAGCCTATCGGTGGCATTACAGGATTATACAAAGCTTCGTAAGAATTTTCGACAACCTTATCAAACTGTTTATTTATCAGGAGCTTTCGAGTTTTATTTGACAACAAATTGTCATGATATTTTTCAAAATCCTCTAAAATTCCGGTAATATTTACATCAGAAGATTGCATTTTGTTTTTATCAATTTGAGCATAAAACATTTTTGATGTATCTTCTGCCTTTTGTGGGTCGTCACTTTCCACAATTACATTAACTTTTGCCGAAAATCTACTGCTCAAATCCACCAACAAATTGTCTTCTGTTGATGAAAAAATTGCTTTTAAGATATTGGTTTCAGTATGCGCAGGTCTAAAAATCACCAGTAACCCAAGAGTTACAAGGATTAAGATAAAAACTATTCTAAAAATATTGATTAGTTTGTTCCGCATTTAAAATGAATATCCGTAGTTCCGTTTTTAATTGTATCAATTTTTATATTGTTAATATCAACATTCCCTTTAATAATTATATTATTAAGCTGAGATGCAGTAACTGTACCCCTTTTCGGTTTCAAGCCAATTGTCCAATTACTATTTTCTCGTTTGTAATACAAAGAAAAATTCTTATCCAAATATGAATAATTTCTGTTAGAAACCGCAACAATAACGTCGTTCATCTGTTTGTTTTGGGCAGATGTATATGATACTGTCGATTTTATAGGGTATAAAGTTTCAAATATCGCACCTTTGCTTTTTACAAACTGAAAATTTCCGCCTGATTTCAAAACAACAGAATTTATATATTTTTCTTGCGTAAATTTGCACGAAACATCTTTCAATTTCGGCATTTGAGATGAAATTAACTTGCTTGTAGACGGATGATTAAAAATATCATCTGAGGCAAAACAGATATTTATTCCGCATAAAATTATTAACAAAAAAATCCAAAATTTACGCATAATTTTTTAACCTTTCAACAAACCTTTTTGGCGCAACATATACACTTTTGCGTGTTTTTATATCAACACAAATTTGCATACTTTTTGCGATAAAAATCTTTTCACCGGTTTCAGCATCAAAAATTTCATATTTAATATTCAAAGCAGGTTCAATATCAACAATCGTTGACACAACTTTCAATTTTTGCATAAAAGTTGCAGGCTGAATAAATTTCAAATCCATTTTTGCAATCGGATAAGCGTAACCATCACTTTTCATATCATCGTATGTGTAACCGATTTTGGCTAACAAGTCACACCTTGCAGTC
The DNA here is from genome assembly GCA_937898445.1 of uncultured Candidatus Melainabacteria bacterium. Taxonomy (GTDB): domain Bacteria; phylum Cyanobacteriota; class Vampirovibrionia; order Gastranaerophilales; family Gastranaerophilaceae; genus Stercorousia. Next base: position 2,275 of record CALEJY010000303.1, read on the forward strand.
TCTAGATATTTGACATAATTTCCGTGCCAAACAACATTCATCGGATCAAGGTCGAAAAATTGTACATCAATAAAAGTTTCACAGACTGCCATCATAACCTCATTATAAAACAAAAGTTCCCGAAGAAAAAGTTTTTTCGCCATCAATATATTTGTAATTGACAGAACTTTCTTTTTTGCTCAATACAAGTTTTACCTTACATTCCGGCTTTATAATTGACGAAAACTTAATCTTTTTAACCTTTTGTGGCACAAAATCTAGGTTAAAAATATCCCTTGCAAACTCTTTTGCAAAAAATAATTGCACAACACCAGGTAAAATCGGAAAATCAGGGAAATGCCCATTAAAAAAGTTGCTATTTTTAGGGAAAATCAAATCAATTTCGCTATTTTGCCCGTCGTTAGAAAAACCAACA
>CALEJY010000304.1 GCA_937898445.1 uncultured Candidatus Melainabacteria bacterium
GACGGAACAGAATGTTCTCTATCAGTAATCGAAAAAATTATTTCAGACATGGAACTTAGCGATAAAGAAGTTCATATCTGCATGGTTAATGAAGACCCGAATTTGTTATTTTTAGAAGGAACTCTTGATACAAATTGGTTACTTGATATCCAAAAACAACAATATATGTATGCCTCAAACTCCATTGAAGCTATCAAACAAATCATAGAAAGCAAAGGAATAGAAGTTAATCAAAGCACAATCCTAACAGGTATTCCAGCACAAGAAATCATAAATTATGCAAGAGCCAACGAAATAGATTTGATTATATTAGGTTCTCGTAACAAATCCAAAATGGATAGATTTTTGATGGGTTCAGTAAGTAAACGTGTTTTAGAAAATGTTGTTAGCGATATTTGGCTTGTAAGATGCGAAAGTTAAATTCTTGACCACAATTAAAAATAGTGTCATAATTAACCTATGTTCAAATATTATAGCAAATATGCACCGTATTTATTTTTGTTACCGGCAGCAGTAGTGCTTGTAATATTCTTTTTCATACCGTTTTTTCAGACTTTTTTGTTAAGTTTTTTAGACTACTCAACAAATATATACAAGCCTGAATTTATCGGACTTGAAAACTATATAAAATTATTCCACAATCCGATTTTTTATAAAGTTTTGTGGAATACTTTCATATATTTATTTGTAGCAGTACCAATTCTTGCGATATTTCCTCTGTTTTTGGCAGTTCTTATTAATCAAAAAATCAGAGGAGTAACACTTTACAAAATTCTTATATATTTACCTGTAATCGTATCAATTGTCGTAGCAGCAATCGCTTTCAAATGGCTTTATGCAGATCAGGGGATTTTGAATTATGTCATAACAAGTCTTGGCTTCAAATCCATAGGTTGGCTAACCGACCCAAATTATGCCCTATATTCTGTCATCATAGTTACGATTTGGAAAGGTATCGGATATTATATGATAATTTATTTGGCGGCCTTAATGAGCGTTCCAAATGAATTATACGAAGATTGCGACATCGATGGAGCTAGTTTCTTAACCAAACACCTAACAGTAACAATTCCGCATATAATGCCGACGATTGCGCTAGTTACAACAATAAGTGCAATTTCTGCGATGAAAGTTTTTGCAGAAATATATGTTATGACTAAAGGCGGTCCACTTAATTCAAGTAAAACAATTGTTTACTATAT
>CALEJY010000305.1 GCA_937898445.1 uncultured Candidatus Melainabacteria bacterium
GTCATTGCGAGCGATAGCGTGGCAATCCAGTCTATTACCCAATTCATGACTTAACTCTCTCTCGTGGTTGTAATTCACTTAATTCAAACAACCACTCTCAGCCATTACGGCACACAGTCTCACACGGTTCAACTTTGTTTCACCGGTTCGAACTTGGTGTCTCCATAGGAAAGAGGATATTTTATAGTAACAGACTATACCTCTATGCGTCTTTGCATCTAAGCATCTTTTAATTTTAGCTGCTTCGCTTCTTAGCCGCCTAGCTGCTTTTGATACAGACTTTTCACTAAAACACAATTGTCGACAAATATTCAACAGATCTGTTAGAAATCAATTCTGCCTTTAACTTCTTATTTTTGCGCTCTTTTTTAGGCAATTCAACCGGTGTTACTATTCCCCAATTCGAATTTATCGGCTGAAATTTATCATGGTTTTCGTCACTAATATATTGGGTTAGCGCCCCTAACATAGTTTCTTTCGGCAAAACAAGCAATTCTTCATTCATCAACAATTTTGCCATATTAATTCCCGCCAACATGCCTGTAGCAATAGATTCTGTATAACCTTCCGTACCGGTCAATTGACCTGCGAAGAACAAATTCTTCCTTGTACGTGCTTGCAATGACGGGTTCAAAACTTTTGGAGAATTTATAAATGTGTTTCGGTGCATTACGCCATAGCGAACAATATTAACGTTTTCCAATCCCGGAATTGATTGTAACAACTCTTTTTGCGCACCCCATTTTAGGTTTGTTTGGAAACCAACCAAATTGTATAGAGTTTTTGCGGAATTGTCTTGTCTTAGTTGGACTATGGCATAATTTTTTTCACCCGTTCTTTTGTCTATCAAGCCAACCGGTTTCATAGGTCCAAATCTTAATGTATCAACACCACGAGATGCCAAAACTTCAATCGGCAAGCAGCTTTCAAAGAATTTTGCATTCTTTTCAAACTCTTTCAACTCGATTTTTGGAGCGTTAATCAAAATATCATAAAACTTTTCATACTCCTCTTTATTCATTGGACAATTTATATAAGAGGCTTCACCCTTGTCATAACGGCTTGCATAAAAAGCTTTATCAAAATTTATACTGTCTTTTTCAACAATCGGAGCAATCGCATCGAAAAAATGTAAATGTTCACTTTGCGTAAAATCTTTTATAGAATTTGCCAAACTTTCAGAAGTCAAAGGTCCGGATGCCATAATCGTGTATCCGTCAGGAATTTCCGTAACTTCTTGCTTTATGACCGTAATATTTTCGTCGTTTTCAATCCTATCGGTTACAGTTTGAGAAAATAATTCTCTATCAATCGCAAGCGCATTTCCGGCAGGAACAGAGCATTCTCGTGCAATTTTTATCAATTCGCCACCGAGAATTTCCATCTCTTTTTTCAATAAACCTGATGCGTTTGAACAATCCGATGCCCCCAAACTGTTTGAACAAACAAATTCTGCGAATTTATCAGTTTTATGCGCACCTGTTGATTTTTCAGGTCGCATTTCATACAAATTAACTTTTATACCTCTTTTCGAAAGCTGTAAAGCAGCCTCAGAACCGGCAAGTCCGGCACCTATAACATTTACTACCATAAAATTAGCTTATCGTAGATAAAAAGAGATGTCAATTTTCTGAGTTTATCACCTGTTTTTTATTTAAAATACAACATTTTAAACAATTTTGTAACGTTTTTGTTATGTTTGTAGTAAATAACTTGCAAAAAAATCGAATATTAAGTATAATAATTACACTTAATACATTTATAACCTTAATTTTTCTTAAAATTTATACAGAAAAAAGCAATAAGTGTAATTTACAAGTTTTATAAATATATGTGTAGTCATGAAAATTTAAAGTAGGGACATGTCGATAAAAGCAATCAATTTAGCAATCGGTGCGCAAAGACACCAAAAATTTAATGAGCAAAAACAAAACAACCAAACATCTTTTACAGGGAGCTTCAACCCTGTCGTTACAGTCATGGATGCAATTGACAAAGGTGGTTTTGCTGCATCATTTATTGCGCAAGACGGTATTGGTATGGTTGCACCAAGAATTTATGAAGGCTTGAACCGTAACAGACAAAAAGACGAAAACGGCAAAAAGACTGGACCTTTGAACTGGGAATTTGCAAGACGTGAAGGTATTCGTGAAATTTTGAGCGGACCTAGTGCGTTCTTAATTCCATTGGCAATTCTTACAACATTGAAAAAGACATCTGGAACTGCAAACAATGTTCACGTAGATCATATCAATGTTTTGGGTGAAAACTTCTCGTCTTACGCATCAAAAAATCCTTCTCAATTAAAAAATACAGCAGAGTTCAAAAAGGGTTATTACTCTCAAGTATTTGAAAATGTTTTAAACAACTCAACAGACAAACAGTTTGATGTGAAAGCAAAAGCTCAATACTTTGCAGACAAATTGGTTGATGTTGAAGCAAAACGTGCAAGCAAGCAAGGCAAAGCAGCCAATGCTCTTCAAAGTGAATTAATCGAAGAATATATGAAACTTCGTAAACAATACGCTGCTCCATCAAGCGACGAAATGGGTGTATTGCTTAAACCGGAAGGCAAAGACAAACTTGTTGGCTCTAATATCAAACGTTTAATCCAAAGTTTAGGCGATTATACCGGAGATGTTCTTGACAAAACAAATAAGTTCCTCAACAAGCAATCTGGTCATACTGTTGAGGAATTGGCTTCAGACGGTTCATTAACAAAATTTGTGGACAACTTCAACCTTCACAGAAAAGGAACTCGAGTTCTTTCTAACTTCGGAATGTGGGGCGCAGTAGTTGCATTCTACACACTTATTCCGAAATTATACAATATGGGGCTTAAACACGATCCCGGTTTGAAAGGTTTGGAAGAAGACAATTCAGAAAATTCTAAACAGACAAAAGAAAACAAACAAGATAAAAACGTAGCTTTTACAGGCGGTTTGACATCGAGCATTGGAAAACAAGCGACTAAAGACGGCGTTTTAGGCAAAGTATTCAGCAAGTTTGAATTTAATGGAGCATCAATGTCTGTTCCTGGAATGCTAACTTTGTTGTTTGGGTTCTGTTTGCCACCAAGATATGCAAACGCAAAGAGCGACAAGGAACGTAAAGAAATCTTAGTTCGTGATATTTCAAGTTTCTCTGCTATCTTGTTTGCTGCAAAAGCTATGGCTAGAGGTTTCTCTGACGCATTTGCAAGAGTTTCAGGACTTGCTCTTAACGTAAAACCGGAAGATCACAACAAGAGTATCTTACACAAGGTTAAAAACTACTTTACTGCCGGTGCCGGTATTGATGTGTTGACAAGCGAACAAATAGTTTCAAAATATAGTAATATTGAAGATTACAAAAACGGTATCAACGGGTTCTTCAACTTCTTAGAAGAAAACGGTGGAGATGTAAAAAAAGTTCTTAACATTGATAAAGGCGTAAAAGAACAAGCCGAAACAATTATCAAAGATTTCAACGGTAAATCGTTGAAGGATGCAACATTAGAAGAAATTCACTCTGCGTTTGAAAAAGCTAAGGGTTCAGAAGCTCTTGAAAACATTTACACAGTATTCAAATCAAAAGATAACAAATTTATTAATAGAGCAAAAACATTCAACAGTGCATTCGGATTTGCATCAACACTAGTTCTAGTTCCGGCATTTATGATGTGGCTTGCTAGATATTGCGAAAACATGACTAAAAAAGCTATCGCAAAAGAAAAAGAACAAAAATCATTAGCTAGTGCAAATGAACCGGCACCTGTTGCTCAAAACGCAAAACCTCAAGCGGTTTCATCTACAGCTAAACAACCAACAATGGCAGGATTTTTGAATAAATAGTATTTTGAAAAAATATTTTCTTATGCCAGTAAGGATAAGGCTTTCGTCTACATAGTATGCAAGCGATAAAACATTCATTCCTTTTTTTACTATTTTATGCTATTTTAAACTTATGAAAAACGAATTGACTGAAAGTTTGGAAAAATATTTACTTGCGATTTATGAGATTGTAAAAGTTAATCAGGCTGCTAGGGTTAAGGATGTGTCAAATTACTTGAAAATTGGCGGCCCTGCAACTTCTGATGCCGTGAAAACTCTTGCAGAAAGAGGCTTTATCAACTATGTGCCTTATGGAATTATAACTATTACATCAAAAGGTACGAAAAAGGCGGAAGAAAAGATTAATCGCCACAAAACAATTTCAAATTTTCTTGAAAAAGTTCTTCTCGTTGAACATGAAAAAGTTGATGAAAGCGCAAAAAGCATCGAATATTCTATGCCAAAAGATGTTTTGGAAAAATTTGTAAATTTTCTAACTTTTATGGAAAACTGTTCTTGTAAAGAGCCAAAATGGGTTCAAAGTTACAAGTATTTTTCTGAAAGTGGAAAAATGCGTGACAAGTGCGAAGTTTGTATCGCAAACAAAGACAAATTCGACAATTCTTCTTGTTGTGGCGGTTGTTGTAAGTAAGGTTTTGTTGGTAGTGTAATTAGGAAAATATTGCTGTAATTTGACGGAGAAAATGTTTTTAAGTTTTACATACCTGCGTTTAAGTTTTGAAAATTTCATTACCCACATATTACACACCGAAATCAGACACTAAAAAAGAGACTATTAAAAGTCTCTTTAAATGGCGGGCTTAACGCTCTCAGGTTCGAACTTTTTAGAAATTATTATGAACATATAAACGAGTCCTCCATTACTAACAAAATATGTTATCTCATATATTCACTTAATAAAATAGCTTGAAGATTGATTTTTATAATCATACTTTGCTTGTTGGATTCAATGGTGGAATCATACATCCTTTAATTATTAATGTTTGTACTAAAACTGGAACACCACCACGACCTGTTTCTATTAAATAAACACTCTTATTTTTAATTGCTCTTGTACTCTGTTTTATACCTTCTACAGAAATTGGAAAATTATTATCTGTAAGAAATTGACTAATTCTTTTATTTGTTACAGCTTTATCATCATTATCCATAAGATATTTACAAGCACGTAAGATGTTTATTTCAGTATTACTTAGTCCTTTATTAAAATAGCTTTGTAATTTGTTTAGCAATTCATCTTAATTGTTAATAGAACTATTTGAACTGTTTGGGTATGTTGCTGAGCGAGAGAGAGATAATATCAAAACTCGACAAGCTGAAGGAATCGCAAGTGCAAAATCAAGAGATATAAAGTTCGGTAGACCTCTAGGTGAGATTCCAAAAGATTTTATCCGCTGTTATGAATTATATAAGCAAGGATTAATAAAAATTAAAGATGTAATGAGCATGTGCAACATTGCAAAAAGCACGTTTTATAAATATGCAAAGTCTATAAAAGGTTAAGAGCTTTTCATGTACCTTTTTCTTGTAAAATCACAACGAAATTTCATTGATTTTATGTAATACAAAAAAGTCTACAAAAAGTGTACTTTTTATAGACTACAATTAAATACAATATGTGTGTTGCTCCAAAACACAGATGGCTTCTCTGATTACAAACATCAGAGAGGCTACTCTATTAAATAATAACTCACTGATTAGAAATTAAATAGAATATTCAATATAGATTAGGACCTACATGTGTCTTAAGAAAATGCTATTAGTAGCTCCTAACTATTTATATAACCACATCTTACAACATACTTATTAAAAACAGGTATAAATATGCATATTTAAACTGTTTTTAATCTCGTTATATATAGTATTTATTCTTGTGAGTTGCAGTTTTTTTCTAAGAAAAAATACTGGTCTGGGTCGACCATTTTCACAAACTTTAAAACAGCTTCTGCCGTTTCTTTGATACTACCATTGTTAATAATCTCATTTGTTATATAAGTATGGCTTTCCTCGTTAATTGTCTTATAAACTGTTTGCATCAATACTTCATCAGCTTTATATTCATCTTTTAAATTTACAATATCGTCAATTCTTTTTCTCAAATCAGATTTGGTTGGATTTTTATAAGTGGTAAATATTTCTAAGAATCTTCTAAGAAAATGTCCAATGATATAATCATCTTCATTAGGATTCTCTATGTAAGATTTTATTTGATAAAACAAGAACGAATATTCTGCTTTCTGTTTAAGCAAATTCTTTGGAAAGTTTGTAATAATTGAATCCTCTTTATTTCTTTGTATATAGTAAATTTCAATCTGTTTCTCAGGTCTTTCCGTAAGTAAGCTAAATAGATGATAATTATGAGTGGAGATAAACAATTGTTTGTATCGCTTCTGCTTTTTACCATCTGAATCCATAAATTCTTCATTGCGTAATCTTGAAATTTCTGAAAATATCGCATAAATATGGTTATTGTCTAAACTTGAAATTGGGTCGTCTATATACAAGATAACATTTCCACATTTATCTATTAAATCTTTAGAATCAAGACTTGCTAAGAAATGAGCAAAAGATATTGCAGTCTTTTCACCATCACTTAAATGATGAGCAACTTCTCCATTTCTTTTAAGTACATACTTGTTTTCATTCCCTTTGGAAGTTTTTTGAGCTAATTCTATTTCTGATTTTCCCATGAATAATCTCTTAAGGATAGTATTAACCTTTTCAGCTCCTGCAACACTTTCTGATATCTTAGCTTCTAAAAGTTGTATTTCTTCTTCTTTTTCTTTTATTTCTTTATTAGTTTTTTCTATATTAGCATTTGATTCATTTATTATTTCTTCAGCTCGAATATAATCTCTTCCAATAATAATTTCAGATACATAATGCTTGCACAATTCGTCTATAGTATCTCCCTTTTGTTTTTCAAAATCATTATTAAAGTCATTATGTTCTTTTATAACACCATTATTTATTTTCTGTATTTGAGTATTTATTTTAGAAAAATCATAATCAATATTATATTCAATTGGTTGGGTTACAGTCTTTAGTTTCTTTTCTAAAAGAGTTAGAATCCTTTTAATAACTTTGTTATATTCAATACGTAATTTTTCAAGTTCTTCCTTTTCTTTAAGGTATTTATTCTCAAATTGCTCATAAAACTTACTAGTATCAGGTATAATATCATTAAATGAGGATATTATTTTTATAGTCTGTTGCATTATTTCAATTCTAGAAATAAAATCACTATATGATTTATCAAAATGTTCATTTAATTCCTTGATAATACTTTCATCTAGTGGGTGTCCACAATATAAGCATATATTTATATCTTTATGAAGTGGTAATCCCTCTCTTACCCATTTTTCAGCTTCCTTATTATTTGATAGTCTAGACAAAGGAGCTGCTATATTTACAGTTTCGTTTAATAAATCTTTTACCTTTTCAATATCTATAACTTGTATAGGTGATATTTGAAGGATATCTGATTTATTTTTCTCGGCAATTGCCATACTTCTCTTTTTACATAATTCTTCGTCATCTTTTATAATATGAGATTCAATGGACTCTTCCTCTTTGAGTTTTCTTTCATAGCTTGAGAATGTCCCAGCTGTAAATGTGCAATGTAGCCTTCCTTTAATTTTACGAGCCTCATTTGAACGCTTTTCTTCTAAGAATTTCTTATTTTCTGAAAGTTGTTTCTTAAATTTTGTAATATTATCAATTTCTGACTTTATTTCTTTTTTTAATAGTTCTATTTTAGTCATAGTATCTTGTGCATTATTAGCTAAAACTAAAATGTTACTAGCTCCACTATCTTCAAAGAATAAATTTTCCTCAACATAATCAGAATTGAATACTTTTGTTGTTAAACGATTTATATCTATTTCCTCTTTTGAATTTAATTTAGTTCCATCGTCAAGTTCAAAGGTTACATCAAAACCATCTTCATAATGCATAGGAATTGTTTTAGTATCAAAAGTACTAAATGCTCTAGATAGAGTTGTTTTTCCTGAATAATTCCAGCCATATATAACATTAAATCGTCTAAAGTCATTAACTCCATCAAACGTAAAATTGTTAAATCTTCCTAGTTTATTGATAATAATCTTTTTTATCATAACAACTCCTCTTTGTTGTGATAATACAAATAAGAATCTTATACATTCTGTATAGTCTTTGTTTCTCGGTTATATCTATAATTTACAACTTCACCAGTTACTATTAGCTTTATAATTTGTTCAACTATTTCATAAGGAACTTGAAACCACTCTCTTGGAGTATGTCTGGAACCCTCATTATCAAAAACATCAATGCTTATTTGACAAGAGCCTAGAAATCTATGCAGTAAATCTTCAAATTTTTGTGTATTCATATTATAAGTTTTAAATTCTGCAACAATCTTTACTGGAGCCATTAGATACGTTGGGTCCATTGCTGCATTTTTTATTCTCTCTGTAACTGTTGTTGTACAAAATCCTATTTTGTATAAATTTCTAATGCTTCTAATTCTTTCATCTCGGCTTTTGGATTGCAGAACATATATGTATCCAGTAGGTTTATCTTCGTCTTGGATATTATTAAACTTCTTCATTTTTTCTTCTATTGTATTTGAGACATGTTTACCAGTTTCAAACAATCGCTTACATAAGGACCTATATCTCATATTGGATTCTGTCCCATTTTCAAATACTAAGTGCGTTCTACCGTCAAACTTGTTTTCATAACCTCGCTCAACTCGCTTGATGTCATAAAGTTTGTCAACATATAACAAAATACCATTTAATACGAATATTTGTCCTTCTTGAACTTGCTTTTCGTTAAACTTTTCAAGTGTTCTAATGCCGTATTTTAATTCGTTTTGACATCTTTTGAATATTTCTTCATACTCTTCAAAGTTAGGACAGCTTTTTCTTCTAGCGATATAGTCTGCTTTTGCAATTTCTTTAGGAATATTCTTTAATGTAAAGATATCCACATCATCTGACAATAAATCTAATTCATCATCAGCAAATATATCATCTAGTGTTATCGGTACAGATTGGTCAGGTGATAATAAACCATGCCTGTCATAAGCCTTTAAAATTTTAGCTTTTGCGACATCTTCAATCATCCCTTGTAGTCTAAAGTACAAGCTTCTTTCTAATACACTATCAGTATCAGCTTTTGGAAGTTCTCCAGTCTTATCAATAAAGTCATTTATTTCTTCAAAGGACCTAATCAATCTTTCATCAGAAGTACAACTGTTAGAAGCTTTTGGCTTTACTTCTAATAAATTTAGTTCATCACTATTGAATATCTTATCTAATTCTTTATCTATATCCATTAATTACCAACTCCACGTTCACGTTTTAGTTTTCTCAATAGGATTAAAGCTTCTGCCATTCGTCTTTCCTGTGGGTCAAAAGACGAAATATTTGGCTGATTTCCTACTTCTTTTACAAATTTAACAATCTTTGGCCATAAGATAATAGCTTCTTCTTCTGTAACATGAATTCTTGTTTCTTCAATACAGTTCTGAATAACCTTGAAAGTCTTTTTATCTAAAGACTTAGATAATATTTCAAAAGCCTTTTGGAATGGATTAATTGAATCAATTAAATCAATATTTAAATCGTTAATATTAACGAACTTATTAGCCATTTTTACAAACTGTTTATCTCCAGATTGTTCAATATCACAAGTTTTAATTGCTGAATCTACAACCACATATTGTCTTACTTCTTCAATCTCTTCATCACTTAAATCTGGATATGTTGTTTGAATTATTTTAGGAATCAAAACCTTATTGATAACTTCTGGGTCGACACTTCCGGTAAGAGCCTTAGCAATATTATCATCTTGTAATATTTTTGCCTTTAGGTCATTCAAGTCTGTTTCAACAATACTCTTTACCTTAACTGTTGAGGGTTGTTTAAAGCCTTTTATTTTAACAACACCTTTTGGAGCTTCTGTGTTGTCATCAGGTAATCTCGTTTTGAATTTAAAATTAGGTGCCAAAACCTGTTCCATTAATAAAGAACAAGTAATTGCTTTCAACATATTATTTACAGCTATTGTAACCTCAGAATCTTCTGCATCAGGTTGAGCAATCAGATTTGTAAATTGTGCATGAGTTTTATTTGCACTATCTCTTGTGCAACGTCCTATAATTTGTATTATCTCTGTTAATGAGCCTCTATATCCAACTGTTAATGCGTGTTCACAATAAGGCCAGTCAAAACCTTCTTTTGCCATACCTAATGCAATAATTAGGTCCATATCATCAGCAGATTTTATGTTCTTTAAGTAATTAACTATTTTTTTCTCTATTGCTGGAATCATCAACTAAATCTGCTACTTTAATAATTTTGCCATCAGTTCTTCTCTTTACAAATAAAACGCCAGTTTCATTATCTTGTTTTTCAAGTGTACCGATGTTGTCTAATATAGTATCAACTTCATTGTACTTTTCTTTTGTACTTTCCCCAGAATTAACATTTGGGATATGCAATATCGTTTTCTTGTCAGTATCTAGAATTTCATTTATAGCATTTAGATATTTACCTTGATAAAAATGATAGCCTATGCCCAATGTTTTCAAATAGTTATATCCATTAAGTTGGTCGTAATAGTTGTATGTAACTTTTTCAAATTTATCTTCATCTTCTGGCGATAATACAGGAACCCCATCTCCTCTAAAATATGAACCTGTCATAGCTACAATATGAGCATTTGACTTTGTCATAATAGAGTGTAAAAGCATTCCTAGTTTACTATTTTCTTTGTCAGCTGAAACATGGTGAAACTCATCTATTGCTAACAAACAATCATTGAATTTAGCTTCTTCGACTTCTTCATATGCATATCTTAAAGTAGCATGAGTACATATTAAGATTTTAGAATCACTATCTAAAATCTTTGCAAATAAGGTAACTTTTGACTCATCAGTTCCAGCCGTACACAAATTATATCTTTCATCAGGAATCCAATCTGCAAAGAAACCGTTTTGTTTTAATTCAGTTCTCTTAAATGACGAACCAATTGAACGTTCTGGAACTGCAATAATAACTTTTTTAATACCTTGATGTTCAAGTTTATCTAATGCAATAAACATTAATGCTCGTGATTTCCCAGATGCTGGAGGTGCTTTTATTAACAAGTATTTAGCATTTCTCGCAGCAAAAGCTTTTTCTTGCATTTCTCTCATACCGTATTGGTTTGTTCTGGTGCTTTCTCCTGTGTGAGCATACGTAACATCAATTATATTAGGCATTTAAAATCCCCCTATTTATCTTCCAGTCTTTTACGTTCTTCTCTTTCAATTTTCTTTATCGAGTCAACTGTTGGTAAATCTTCTGGCATTGTTCCACCAAGTTCTTTAATAGTTTCTCTTACCTTTTTACCAACTTCATAATGTGTTTGGTTTGCATTATACTTACCCTTAACATTTTCACGTCTTAGTTTTTCTTCGGTTTGTGTTGCTCGGAATAAATTCGCAGCTAATTCTGTGCTTCCCATATGGTCCAAGATGTCTTGACTTTTCTTTAATCCTTTTCTGTCGTGAATATCTTGTCTGCTTAATCCGCCATACAACCCTTTATATCCATAATTCTGAAATATTGCATAATCTCTTGGGTCCTTAACTCCAGCATTATTAGCAGCATCAGCTAAGTGTTTATTATGCTTTTTCATTTCTTCACGCAAGAACAATCTTCTCTGATTTTCTTCTGATTGAATTAATTTTTGTTCTTCTTCCTCTATCAATTCTTTTTGACGTGTTTTAATGGCAAAATATGCTTGTCCCATAGCGACATTCTTTTTTGAAGGGTCAGCATTCTGTACAATAAGATAGCAAGCGAATCTTGAAAGACGGTAGTCATCAACTTCTCTTGTCGCTCCAGAGCCTAATTCGACCATATTGCTGACATCAGCAAAATGGTCCTCAACCTCATACCCATTGTTTTTACAAGATTCTTTAGCTTTAGAAATAGCATTTTCAAAGTTTCTCCATTGAGCGTACTCTAATAGTTTTGCTAAATCTCTTGCAGACCAATATTCAAAACCTTCTTCACTTATTTGCTTTATCTTTTCAAATGGTGATTTTAATAAATCATCAATACTATAATTAGACATTGTTATCCTCCTTTTGTTCTATTTGGTCAAATAAACCCAGTTGTGCATTCTGTTCCTCATTCTTTCTTATTACCTTTGGCTCATCAAAAGTAACACCTATTGGAAGTTTTCGCCCTTCAAAACTTTCACCATTCATTGAATAAACCATCAGAACCTTTTTGTCTTTTTGGCGCTCTTCACCGTTTTTCATAACAACTTGGTACTCAATAAGAGCTTCAATCTCATCATCATTAGAACCTTGCTTAACAAAATTTCCATTTAAAGTTTTTGCTTGAAAGCAAGCATCTTCCATTATATAGTTTTGACCTTCACTTACACCTATTTCAGCTAATGTCCATTTATCTTTTAAATTGTTTGCAGTTACAGGTCTTATAATTTTAAGACGTTTATATACTTTTCTTGAATCTAAATCTTTGGTAATATCACCAGTAATGTGTTTATCAAAATCATCTTTGTCAATTGTGTAAATATCTTCTTTTTGAAAGCCTACAGCTTCTATTAAAGAGTTGTTTTTACACATTTGGAAAACATTGCTAACAGCTTTCCTTGATTTATCAAGTTTGTTGACATATTCGCTATATTTTCTAAATTTTTCAATCAATTCTTCTAATTCTTTTTGGGACATTGAGTATATTTTTTCAATTATTGTTTTAATTAACTTCGCAGGCTTTCTAACCCAATACTCAGGTTTCTGTCCTGTAAGTTCTTCTATAAAAGCTTTTCCCATTTCCGTTTCTGCAAAAGCAATTATACCTGCAATAGTAAAGCTTACTTTGATTCCAAATACAGTAATAATGCAACCTTTTTGTGGAGCATATACCATTAGTTCGACATCAGAACCAATATTCATGATGTCTTGAGTTATATTTTCAAAGATAACTTTTGTAGATTTTAGAACTTGTTCATAATCAGCAATAGACATGTAATTGTCTTCTTGTTTGAAATTTATATATAAATTCTCGAAATCTTTTTCTTCATTATCCACAATTACTCCTTTACAGTAAGCTTAACTGTTCTTCTGCATTGTTTTGTTTAGTTGGGTCGGTCATTATTTCGTAACGCTTGAATAAGTGTTCCAAACGTTTTTCATCACTTTCAAATGGTGTAGAACGATAACATTTCTCAATTGCTAGGTCCAAACTATGGTGAGCCTCTCTTAATCCTTTTGGCATTTTATCTGGGTCATATAATTCTGCCATTGTCTT
>CALEJY010000306.1 GCA_937898445.1 uncultured Candidatus Melainabacteria bacterium
TATGGGGCAAAGGTTACAGGATGTGACTTAATCCCTGAAAGAATAGAAATTTTAAAATCTTTAGGAATTGATGCGATAGATGTTAGAGAATTGCCTGAAGAATATAAGGCTGATGCGATTTATATGACATCAGGCGCAGACAAAGCCATAGATACGGCTTTGAAATATGTTCGTAACGGAGGTAAAATCGTTGTATTTTCAAGCACTCCGCACGATGAAACTTCTTATCCAAACAATGAAATCTATTACAGAGAATTAACAGTTATGGGTAGCTATTCACCATCCCCTGCTGATTTGAGAGATTCATTAGAGCTTTTAAGGACTGGAAAAGTTAAGGTTAAGGGCTTATCAACAGAATACAAACTAGACGATATCGAACAAGCCTTTGAGGACACAATGGCGAATAAAATTATGAAAGCGTACATTGTTGTTACGAGTGATAGGGCAATAGGGCGATAGGGAAATAAGTAGGTTGGGGGTTCTACCCCAACAATCAAAAAGGGAAAACAATGAAAGCAATTCAATATTACGGACCACAAAATATTAAATATGAAGAAGTTATGGTAAAACCGCCGGAAGAAGGCGAAGTTGTCGTAAAAGTTATGTCAGCTTTGACTTGCGGAACTGATGTAAAAACATTTAGGCGTGGTCATCCGGTTTTGATTAAATCTGTTCCATCAGGTTTTGGTCACGAATTTGCCGGAATTGTTGATAGAGTTGGAAAGGGTATCGATAATGTAAAAGTTGGCGATAGAGTAGTTGCTGCCAATTCTGCACCTTGCGGAAAATGTTTTTATTGCAGGCATGAAGAATACAATTTGTGCGAAAATTTAGACTTGCTAAATGGTGCTTACGCTGAATATATTACAGTTCCTGCCCGAATTGTTAAAAAGAATATGTTGATTTTGCCTGACAATTTGAGTTTTGATAAAGCTGCATTTTGTGAACCTTTGGCAAATGTTGTTCACGGTGTTGAAAGAACAGGTATAAAAGCCGGCCAAACTGTCGGTATTATCGGGATTGGACCTATTGGTTTGATGTTTGCAAGATTAGCTAAATTGAAAGGTGCGAAAGTTATTGTTGCAGGCAGAAATCCAATAAAATTGAGGGCAGCAGAAGAATTTGCGCACGCTGATGAAATTGTTGATTTGACAAGATATCCAAATCCAGAAAAGATTTTCAGAGAGTACACAGAGGAACATAAAGGATTAGATGTTGCGGTTGAATGCGTTGGCTTACCTGAGATTTGGGAGAGAATTTTCTCTTGTGTTAGACCTGGTGGAACAGTGCATTTCTTCGGCGGCTGTAAATCCGGCTCTACAGTTACTTTTGATACTACAAAAATGCATTATGGCGATATCAAATTGATGAGTGTTTTTCACCATACGCCAAAATATTTCAGAATGGCTTTGGATTATATCGCATCAGGAGATGTCGAGGTTGAAAAATTGATAACTGATACTTTGCCGTTGGATAAAGTTGAATGGGCAATGCACCAACACATGGAAGGAAAAGCTATTAAGTTTTTGATTAAACCGGAATTGCATTTGTAAAAAGCAGCTAGGCAGCTAAGAAGTTAAGCAGCTAAAAATAAAAGATGCTAAGATGCTAAGAAGTCTGGATGCGTAGTTCGTTACGTTGAAATTCATGTCCTCCCCTTGCGCCTCTGTCGAACAAAAGGTGACTAAATGTCACGTTTTGTTCGAGGTACAATAAAATCTTTGATTTCGAGGAGGGGAATTTAGCTACTTGAAAAACT
>CALEJY010000307.1 GCA_937898445.1 uncultured Candidatus Melainabacteria bacterium
ATTTCTGTTACAACTATGCCGTTGATTTCATCTTGAGGAATTCCTGGAACGTTAATGTTTAGAATTGATTTTTCAGGGAACTTGAAGTCCTTTAGTTTTGGAATAAGACTTTTTATAAATGTTGCAGCGAAAGTAAAATCTTCTAATTCAGGCTTGTAAGAATTTAAAGATACGGCAATGCTAGGTATGTTCATCATTGCACCTTCAATTGCACAACTAACTGTTCCTGAATAAATAATATCGTGTCCAAGGTTTGGACCGTGGTTGATACCTGAAATTATAATGTCAGGCTGTTCTTCATTAGATAGAACTGCGTTTACACCGATTTTTACACAGTCTCCAGGGGTGCCTGATACAGCCCAAGAACGTTTTGCTCCGTAAAGAGGATCAACTTCTTCGACTCTTAAGGGAGAATTAAGAGTTATTGAATGACCTGCGGCAGAACGTTCTTGATTAGGTGCGATTAGGTATACATCATAAGAAGAGGATAGAGCTTCGCAAAGCGCTTTGATACCGTTTGCGTAAATTCCATCATCGTTAGATATTAAAATATTCATAAAAAACTCCTTTTGTAATAATTAAATTATAAATAAAACAAAAATAAAAGATAGCCAATTAACCAATGTAGTGATGAGTTTTGAATGATTAAATTTTACAAATTTGTGCAAGCAATGCTGTTTTTAAAAGTTTCTATACATTTATTACTAGTAAAATACTAGCTTGCACATAATATACATATTATCCAAAAAATTATAAACATGAGTGTTCTCATTATTAACCTCTTTGGTTACAATATCTTTTAATTACACACTCTCTACATTTAGGAGTTGCTGTGCAAATTTCACCATATCCTTTAGCGCAGTAATTCCATAATAAATAATCCATTTTCACTTGGCTTATCCCAATTTCGTCAGAAAGTCTTTTGAATTCATCAATAATTTTGTATTCAGATTTAGAAGGAACTAAATTTAATCTTTTTATTCCGGAAATTCTTTTTATATGAGCATCAGGTTTGATTATATCAATACCAACATTTCTTAAATATTCGCAAGCTAAAGCAACACCTGTATATTTTAACTTATAGATACTCTTGCTATCTGCAAGTAATTTAACAATGTTTGAAGGGGTGTCGTGTGTTATAAAACTATCCAAACTACCATAATCGTTTTCAATCTTCTCAAAAGTTTCTATATTAGCTTTTAACGAATTCATTTGATTTTTTGTTGTATATGGGCTATAACATTTTAACTCTCTTATTTTTTCGATTAAAGTTTCAGGGGCAATTTCTTTTAATCTGTCCTTTTCAAAATCATTAAATAAAGCATTTAACTCAGTTTGATGTTCTTTAATTATTTTCCAAGAAACTAACGCACTTAATTGAGCATAAATAAAACCTTTTAGATGTTCTTGAAAACTAAATTTTTTGCCATTTTTTCTATCATTAATTGCATTGATGATAGTTTGATCAATATCTTCAACGTTATCTTTGAGATATTGATTCAAAGTTTCAAACATTTTTTTATAACCATCAGACATAAATACAATTCCTACTATAAATTCTATAAATCAATTTACAGTAGATTAATTCTCTTGTCAATGGGTGTAACTCCCATTAAAAATATATTAAGGTGATATTATGTCAATAAAGAAAAATTTAGGTAATAGAATACGAGAAATAAGAATAAGTCGTTCACTGACCCAAGAAGCATTGGCAGAGAAAGTTAACCTTTCTGCAAAAAGTTTAAGCCAAATGGAGTTAGGTAATAATTTTGTTTCGGCGGAAACTTTGGACGAATTATGCTCGGCTTTAAATATTACTCCTAATGTTCTTTTTGACTTTAAATATTCAAATGTTTCTGAAGAGATGTCACTAGAGGAAATTAATAAAAGACTAAAAAATAATCCAACATTGTTAAAAACAATTTATAGGATTGTTATGGCATTAGATTATTAAAAAACGAGTTACATAAAGTGATTGAGGTTAAAATATTGAAATAAAATTTTATGGTACTTGATTTTTTAAATTTACGGAGCATAATATAGATGTCGGGTATGTTCTCGATATACAAATTATATATCGCGGGGTAGAGCAGCCTGGTAGCTCGTCGGGCTCATAACCCGGAGGTCGTTGGTTCAAATCCAGCCCCCGCAACCAATTGATATAAGTGAGTTTTAGAAAATCTCTAAAACTCACTTTTTTTAGTTTGTATTTTAACGACCAGTTTGGTTTGAACGGATTGTAATTTAATGAGTAGTTTGGTTTGCACGGGAAGTGTGGTATTTTTGTGAAATGAGGCTACACAAGGGCGTTTTCACGGTTGGAAAAACCATACCATTCGTTACACAAAGTACTCCAAAAGTCCCATTTTGTACTCAGTAACGGAAATGTTCACATGAGGTTTTAAATAGAGATATAGCCTGTGTGTAGATTATCAGTTAGTTTGAGAAAACTCAGTGGGAAGTTTGAGAAG
>CALEJY010000308.1 GCA_937898445.1 uncultured Candidatus Melainabacteria bacterium
TCAGGTATTACAGATTTTATTACAAACTCCACAATATACAAAGGTGCATCAACCGCTGCCAGAGAAATTAAGCAGGGCGCACTTGATTTAATACCGGAAGCCGTATATTCTGACAAAAAAATGGTTAATGGAATTAAAAAGACCGGAGAAAAAATTTCATCTGCTGAACAACGTTTAATTTTAGGTGCATCAGCTTTAATGTCACAACCGTTTATTGATGCGAATAATAAAAGAGTTGATGAAAAAACTCGAAAAGTTTCTGTTGCAAGAACTATTGCAAAAATAGTTGCAGGTACATTTACCGGATATTTTATTCGAAAAGGTTGTATTAAAGGAATAAAAGCGCTTTCTCAAGTTGAAGGTAAAAATGTTTCTAAGTGGAAATCTATTTTTACACCAAAAAATATTAAGGACAATACTACAGATGCTTTTTTGCAATACAGAAACGCAATGGGTACAGTTGTTGCGCTTGTTGTGATGATGTTTACAAACTTTTTGATTGATGCTCCGCTGACTAAATTTTTGACAAATGCTCTTGTAAAAAAAGAGGAGGATAAACGATGAAATCACCTGCTGGTTTATTCTCTGATTTTAAAACCGTAATGTACAAAAATTATGGTGAAAACCCCGGTAAAATGCTTGTTCATACCGGTGTTTTAGGCTGGATTTTGTCATCTTTAGCCCAAGTTAGTGCCGTAATTTTTAACGATAAAATTTCCCCTGAACAAAAAACTTTCTTAATCCCACAAGAAATTGCTGATGCTGCAATAAACATCTTATCTTTCTATGCTATTACAAGTTCATTCAAAAATGTTGCATCAAAACTCGTTTCAACAGGTAAAATTACAACAAAACCAATTAAAGATTTCTTGACTAAAAACGGTGTAAATTCTAATGAACACATTGGAAAACTCGGATTTAATATCGAAAATATGGCAAACTTTTCGGATATTAAAGGTGAATACAAAAGTTTTAAAAACGGTGTTGATGTTGTTGCAAGTACTGTTGGCTCAATTATTTCTTGTAACCTTGTAACTCCTGTTTTGAGAAACCAATACGCCGCTAAAAAACAAAAACAAGCTCTTGCTAAAATGAACAAAATTGATGGCAATGTCGAATTGAAATCACCTCGTGGTATTTCAATGGATGCTTATATGAAAATGTCTGCAAACAAATATTCATCAGGTTCTTTAAAAATATAAGATTTTAATTATCCCGAAAACAATACAACTTACCATTATGAAAAATGCCGCAGATAGTTTTAAAAACGGGTCGAAATTGTTTTCGGTCAAACATTCTTGTTGAATTTGATGGGTTATGGATTTTGAATAATCGGTTTTTAGTTCATTTTTTGTTCGTTCAAAAGATGAATGTAACAATTTTTTGAATGTGTAAATGTTTTCTAAATCCTGTCTGGCTAAAGGATTTGCGATTGCAAATTTTTTGATTTTAATATTTTCAAAATCATTTAATTCATTATCAACATACGCAGAGAGGTTATTTTTAAAGCTTTCATATTGCTTGGTGTTATATACCGGTTTGTTTTCTTCGTTTTGAATTTTTACGTATTTGTTTAAAATTTGCTTTAAATGATTATATTTTTCCATACATTCAGGACAAATTTCGAGATGCTCTTGTACATATTGCGCTAATTTTTTGCTTAATTTATCTTCTGCATAAAATGTTAAAAGTGCGGTAACTTGTTCGCATGATAGTTGATGTTGCATATTTTCTCCTTATATATAAGCTTTTAAATCTTCTTGTAATTTCCCTCTTGCACGTGCAATTCTTGATTTTACTGTTCCGACACTCGAATGTGTAACTTGTGCAATTTCTTCGTAACTCAAGCCTTGCAGCTCTCTTAGAATTATTACAATTTTGAACTGGTTTGGTAAGTTTAAAATCGCTTTTTTTATTATTTGTTCAAGTTCTGATGTAACACATTTTTCATGCGGTTTACATTTTTTATCCAGTAATTGAAACTTAATTGGCGGGGTGTTTTCAGTTTCTTCATCAAGAGAAATTGTGTCAGGTTTTCGTTGAGTTTTTCTCAGTTCGTCATAAAAAAGGTTTGTTACAATTTGGTTTAGCCAGCTTTTGAAAAGTTTTGGATTTTTTAGATTTTGAATATTTTTTGCAACCCTAAGTAATGCTTCTTGCGTTAAATCAGAAACATTTTCCTTTTTGGAGCTAAGGTATGAAAAAGCAGCGTAGACATTTTTCTGTTCACGCCTGATAAGTTCTTCTAAAGCCTTGAAATCGTTTTGTTGCGACAATACAACGAGTTCTTCCAAAGCCATTTTTTTATACTGAACCTTATTGTCTGACATACTTTCTCCTTACATATATAGTAAGGAATTTTTGTCAAGAAATGCTCATTCGTTGTAGTATAGTCGGTTGTGTATATTTTTTTATAAACGATTGTAATTTTATTCTGCACAAATATAACCACGCAACGCAGTATATGCAGCAACATAAGGAGAAGCAAGGTAAATAGAGCCTTCGACATTTCCCATTCTTCCTCTAAAATTTCTATTTTGGGTTGCAAGACAAACTTCGCCATCAGCTAAAGTCCCGGCGTGAACACCGACACAAGGACCACATCCTGGAGGTAAAATAGTTGCGTTCGCTTCAACAAATGTTGTAATCAAATTTTCTGAAAGAGCTTGTAAATAAACATCTTTAGATGCCGGACAAATTAACATTCTTACATTAGGATTAATTTTTTTACCTTTAAGAATTTTTGCAACAATTCGCAAATCCTCAATTCTTCCGTTTGTGCAAGTTCCGACAAATACTTGATTGACTTTTACATCTTTCAATTCTTCTACCGGTTTTGTGTTATCAACTGTA
>CALEJY010000309.1 GCA_937898445.1 uncultured Candidatus Melainabacteria bacterium
TATTGGATAATTTTACTAATGCCATTGCACATGTAGCAGGCAGACCTTGTTTTTTTGATAGTATTTCTGAAACAAAAACTCCTGTATATAATTTTCCTACTATTTATACAGATAAGACTGTATTAAAACAAACTTTAAAGAATCTAAAAATTTCAGCAATAGAAGAAAGAGGAAAATTAAGTTTTGAAATTCCGAATTGTTTAATTGAATTAAAGTCAAGTAAAAATGGGGCTTACGAATTTAAAGCTACAGGATACACAGATTTAAAAGAAATCCACAGATACTTTGCCAAAATCGAATCTGAATATGAACGAGTTGTTCAATCTAATATTTGTAAGAACATTAAATCAAAAATTGCACAAAATCCTTCTATGAAATTGGAACAGGAAGAAGTATTAGAGGATAACTCAGTATTGCTTACTATAAGAGTTTAGAAGTTGTATTATGGCTAGACAGAAATAATGACAATTGGGCATACAACAATACAAACATTATGATAGAGTCTATAAAATAGACGGAAAGATAGATATATAAGAAGGTGAAATATGTCAAGTAAAAGTGATAACAGAGATTTATATAATTTAGTGCTATTATTTGTAGCCTGTGTTCTAGGAGCAACAAAATTTTTAATAGAAGTAAATAAACATGGATTATGGAAAGAATGTATATTATCCGTTGGTTTTGTCGGTGGTTTTAACTACTTCCTTTACTATTTAGGAACTACAAACATATTACCGTTTTCTGTGTTTGGTTGGAGTTGCGTTATTAGTTTTATTGCTTTTTGCGTATATTGGAGTCATTTGTTTAATGGCAGTCCTTATAAACAATTTTCTCAAAATCAATTAAAACGTAATTCAAGTTACTGGGCTGAAAATTCATGGTGGTGGAATTTAGACGGTTGGCAATTTGAAGAAGAAGTTGCAAAAATTTTCATTCTAAATGGTTATAAAGCTACGGTTACAAAAGGTTCTGGTGACGGTGGAGTAGATATTATAATAGAACAAGAAGGATACAGGGGAATTGTGCAATGCAAGCATTATAGAAATCCTGTACCTCCAGAACCAATTAGGGCATTATGGGGTTGTAAAGATGATTTTAATGCAAATGAAGTAATATTAGTTGCATCATCTGGCATTACACAAGCAGGAGTAGATTTTATAAGCAATAAACCAAATTTTAAAGTATTGAACCTTGACGACATAATAAAAATGAGTCAACAAATAAACTATTCTCAAGTTGGAGAAAATTATGTCGCAAATGGGAAACATGGTAGAAGATTAGATATATAAGGTTCATAGCGTGAATAATACTTTTGATAATAAATCATTCCTAACTATGGTATTTGCAATTGTTATTATTGTAGGGATAATAGCAATATTTTCAATTTTTAAATCCAATCAAAGCATAAATAAAACTGTTCCAGTAGTACGAGAAGATTTGAACAATATTTTTAATTAAATTTCAGTCTATAAAAAGTGTACTTTTTGTGGACTATTTTGTACAACGTAAAATCAATGAAATTTAGTTGTTATTTTATAAAGAAAAGGTACATGAAAAGCACTTATACTTTTATAGACTTTTGGTATTTATAAAATGTACTTTTGGCAATATTACACATAGACATTACATCCTTCACTTTTATCAATCCATTTTTATATAATTCATAAGCTCTTATAAAGTCTTTTGAAATTTCTGCATGTGGTCTTCCAAACTTAACCCCTCTTGATTTTGCACTTGCAATTCCTTCTGCTTGACGTACTTTAATATTATCTCTTTCACGCTCTGCAACATATCCAAGTAATTTCAAAACAATATCGGTAATCAATCTTCCTGTCAATCCATTTTGGTTATTACGAGTATTTAAAATTGGCATATCAAGAACTTGAATATCTACCCCCATATTAATTATAGATTCCCATTCTTTGCAAATCTGTGAATAATTTCGACCAAACCTATCTATACTTTTAACAACTAATAAATCACCTTTTCTAAGTTTTGATTTCATTAGTTGATATTTTTCACGTCCTACAAAATTCTTTCCACTGGCTTTTTCTATAAAAATTTCATCAATCTTTAAACCTGTAAGAGAATCTAGTTGTCTATTTTCGTTTTGTTCACGAGTAGAAACCCTTATATATGCAAATATTTTACTCATTTTTTTAACTTCCTTATTTTATGATTATCTGCCCAAACTCTTATTATTAGCGGAGTACAAAGATTTAATACTAAAAGTGGGGATTTACCCCACTTAACTATGAAATACTGAATTTTCGGTAAGAACTTTGTTTGATAAAAGCGTTATATAATTCTAAATACTTCTTTTTGAAAGCTGAAGTATTGAAACCATTTCTTACAACATTTGTAAATCTGACTGTAAATGCTCCAACTTGTAATTCTTCAATTCCTGCATCGTCCAAAACTTTTTTAACTAGATTTTCTTTTTCTTCTTTTAATTCCTTTAACTCTTGCAATTTTGCTTCAAGAGCCTTGATAGTTTTGATTTCATCTTCTAAATTTGTGTTTGTGTAAATTACGTTTGTCATTTTGACCTCCTTTTGTTATATGTGTTACGTTATCATGATGTATCTAATTGGTAGGAATGTCAACGGTCTTGAGGAATTGTCAACATAAAACTTT
>CALEJY010000310.1 GCA_937898445.1 uncultured Candidatus Melainabacteria bacterium
TCTTAGTGAGTTGTGACGAACTTAGAAATTCGGGAGAGGGTTCAAAATTTATCAACTCATGACTTACCCCTCTCTCGTGGTTGTAATTCACTTCGTTCAAACAACCACTCTCTCCCTAAAGGGAGAGTATAGTTTTTTCCCGTAACAGACTATGCATCCATGCGTCTTTGCATCTAATCATCTAAAAGCCTTAGCTGTCTAGCTGCTTCTTTAACCGATTTTGTATCCATTGAGATGTTCCGGCACCGGCGATTACACCTAACCCCATTCCTAATAATGAGCCGAATGCGCCATATTTTTTCGCTCCGATTGCGCCTAAATACCCCATGCCAGCAGTTACTCCAACAACGTTTAGAGTTGATTTTCCGGCTTGTTTGGCAAAAGATTTTGATTTTTCTTTGACATCATCGCCTTTTGCTGCCGATTTTATAATTTTTGGGAATTCTAACAATCCCATAAAAACAACACCTAAAAGCGAAGTTCGTTTCATAGCTCGACCTGTCAATTCTTTTAGTCCGAGAAAATCTTTTTTCACGATTATTTTTTGCACCGGAATTTCTTTCCCATACAAATTCTTAACGGTAGACTTTACATCTTTGCCATTTTCGATACCAAGAACTTTTTGAACCCATTTACCAAACTTTGTATTATACAAGGTTACATCAGCGTTATAAAGTTTATCAACGATTTTTTTGCCACGTTCAGATTTTACACGCTTCATAGCTTCGTGCAACAAAGTTCCTCTAAAGAATGAAAAATCGTGCTGATATTTGTGATAATTGTAAGGAGTAGCCAACCTTTTTTTCCTTAATACGCAAGAAGAATGGTTATAGGCTGCCCTCAAATCCCTACAATCTTCGGGCAAACTAACGACTGTCAAAGCTCCTAAGCCAATAGCTGCTGCAGTGTCGCCACTTTTTACCATATTAGGAATATCACACAATCTACGAGCAGGCGCAACACTATTTACCACAGTTTTTTCAACAGGGTTAAATAAATCATCCTCTTTTTTCTTTTGAGGGTGATAATCATAGTTTTTATGGGAAGATAAATACACTTGCTCAATAGACATAGCTATACCTAACCTTACCCATATATAAAGTAATTTTTTGCGAATAAATTGCCTTTATGACACTTTATATTACTAAAAGTTAAGAATTACCACGGCAAATTTTTCCAATAAGTTTTAGTATTGTCATCAGGACTTATATCATTAAGGGCATAATATGAACAACCAAAACCGTTGGATCTTTGGTTTGATTGTTTTGAACAAGGTTGCCCAGCAATAACAGGCCATTCTGTTTTTTCTAATTCTTCGTCAGAATAAAGTTTACTCATTTTTATCGGACCTAACGTATCATTACTCTTTACTGCAAAAGTAAAAATATCAAATCCATAACGATTTGGACCTTTGGATGGACCATTAATATCAGTATCAAGCATAATTGTACCACTATTTATATATGCACTTACACTGGAACCATCTTCTAAGATATATACAGGAACTGGAGTTCCTGTATCCCAATAATCAGACCAACAAACCGTTTTAGAAAAATTACAAATTTTATAATTTTTTGCTTTTGTTTTAACGTTAATTGCTTTATAAAAAGCGTTCAAAAAATCTTGTCTGTAAGGATAATCCTGTTTTTTACTATCATAAGTTGCATAATTATTAATTAAATCGGATGTCCCTAACTCCTCTTTTGTTAAAGCTAGAGCCTTAGACAAATTTGAATAACCTTTTTTAAATTGATTGTGTAAAACAGTATTTCTATAATTCTGAATTAAAGAAGGCATAGTCATTGCCGCAACAATTCCGATTATTCCGAGAGTGATAAGGACTTCGGCAAGAGTGAAGGCAGCTAGGCGGCTAAGAAGCGAAGCAGCTAAGTTATTTTTTCCCTCGCCACTTGGGGCACTATTGTCCGGTAAAAAAAACACTAAAAAAATACCCATTGAAATTGGAG
>CALEJY010000311.1 GCA_937898445.1 uncultured Candidatus Melainabacteria bacterium
TGAAAAACAAAATTTATTATTTAATTTTAATTTAGCATTGGGAAATATAAAAATTTATATATCATTATTTATTGCTGCATTAATTTATTTGAGATTTTTAGCATATCAAAAAATAAATAATGAACTTTTAGATTTATATATAGTTTTAGCAATTTCGTTATTTTTAATATTTGTACCTCCATCTACTCCAGCATGGTTTATTTGGTTAGTACCATTTTTAAACTTGTTTGTTATTAAGTATGAAAAAATTGATAAAAATGTCATAAGAAGTTATTGGTTGTTGAATTTTATTTATATTGTTTATTTTGTATTTTTCCATATAGGTGATTATGAAGATTTATCTTTTCTTAGTAACTCAATTAGTTTAAAATTTTCTAATGAATTTTTGCGAAATTGTGTGTTTACAATATTGGAAGCAGCATTAGTATGTATTATCTATTGTGTTTATAAAATTGGTATTCAAAGTAATTCTATATATAAAAAAGAAAATGCTTTGGTTATTGGGATAGGTGGAGATAGTGGTAGTGGAAAATCTACGCTCCTATCCGATATACAACATCTATTAAAAGAAAATTTGATAATTTTGGAAGGTGATGGAGATCATAAATGGGAAAGAGGAGATAAACATTGGGAAAAAATGACGCACCTTAATCCGAAAGCCAATTTTTTGCACAGACAAATTTCTGATATATTGAAGTTGAAAAAGATGCAGTCAGTGTATAGAAGTGATTATAATCATCAAACAGGAAAATTTGATAAATCAATAAAGATTGAGCCAAAGCAATTTGTAGTTTTATCAGGACTGCATCCATTTTATTTACCTAAAATGAGAAAAATAATAGATATTAAAATATATTTAAATCCTGATGAAACTTTAAGAAAATATTGGAAAATTTGTCGTGATACTAAAAACAGAGGTTATAGTATTGCTCAAGTAATAAATTCAATGAAAAAAAGAGCAAATGATGTAAATAAGTACATAAGACCTCAAATAAATTTTGCTGATATTGTTATTACCTATTTTCCAATGAATAAAGTTGATTTAAGTAATTCTACAGGAAAAGAGGTTAATCTTGGTATTAAATTAAAACTAGAATCAAGTATTTTTATGGATGATATTTTGTCCATATTATCAGATGAAGGTATAGATATTAATTGGGATTATTCAAATGATCTTAAATCTCAAGAAATTATTATAAGTTCAAATTTAGAACAGTTTGATTGGGAACAAATTACAAAAGACACGATAACAAATGTAGAAGAAATTGTATCTCCAGATTGTATTTTTGAAAATGGGCAACGTGGATTTATACAATTTTTAACATTAAGAGTTTTAAGTGAAAAAATGAAGGAAGCACATGATAAAAGGTATTTTAATTGATATAGATAATACATTATACGACTATAATATTTCTCATTACCAAGCGATGGAAGAAGTGTATAATTTTGCTAATGCTTATTTTGATATAGATAAATTTAAGCTCGCTTTTAAAAAGGCAAGATCTTTAATTCATGAAAATTTAGCGCATACTGCAGCTTCACATAATAGATTACTTTATTTTCAGAGAACATTAGAAGAATTAGGAAATACTAATTATGTTATTGCAAAAGAATTATATGAAATTTATTGGAACACTTTTATAAAACATATGAAATTATATGATGGTGTAATCAATTTTTTTGAACAAAACAAAGATAAAAAAATATGTTTTGTAACCGATTTAACTGCATATATTCAGTATAGAAAAATAGAAAAATTAGGTATTGCAAAATTTGTAAAATATTTAGTTACTAGTGAAGAAATTGGAATAGAAAAACCAAATAAAAAAGTTTTTGAAATAGCATTACAAAAATTAGAATTAATGCCTAATGAGGTTTGTATGATAGGCGATTCTTTTGAAAAAGATATTATAGGAGCACTAAATTTAGGAATAAAACCTTATTGGCTTTCAAATAATAGTTGTACTGATGAAAGAGTTACAGTATTTAAATCATTTAAAGAATTGGAGATTAACAAATGAGTAGTTCGGAATTAAGGGATTTTATAGAAATTTCAAAATATGCGGGAGAAAGATTTGATTTAATTCAAGCAGGTGGAGGTAATTCTTCTGTAAAAAATGATGATGGAACAATGTATATAAAAGCGTCAGGTGTGTATCTTTCGGAAGTTGAAGAGAATTATGGGTATGCAATTGTTAATAATAAGGAATTGTTGAAACTTTTCAGTAAAAATAATTTGCAAAATATAACAATTGATAAAAAAGAAAGAGAAACTATTGTAAATAAATTTATAAATGATGTCAATTTAACGAAAAATTTTAGACCTTCTATTGAAACATTATTACATTCAATGTTGAAAAAATATACATTACATACGCATCCAATTGTAGTAAATTCTATAACTTGTTTAATTAATTGGAAAGATGTTTTAAATAAAATATTTAATGATGTTGATATTATGTGTGTTGATTATTATACTCCAGGATTTGATTTAGCTATGGAGTTAAAAAAACAAATAAATAATAAACAAGCAAGTGTAATTTTTTTACAAAATCATGGTTTAATTATAACTGCCAATGAAAAAGATAAAATTTTTGAATTAACTGAGTTGGTAATTGGAAAAATTGAACAATATTTAAATGTTGATCTATCTAAATATAAATTATCGACATCTATTTCTCAAATTTTGCCAAGAAATCTGGTATCTTACATTTCAAATGATAAATTTATTTTAGAAAATATCAATTCAACCTTTTTAAATACATTACCATTTTGTCCAGATAAAATGGTATATTGTGGAATTAAACCCTTAATATTAGAAGGATTATCTTCGGATGCTATAAAAATATATAAGGATAAATATTTTGAATATCCAAAAGTTATTTTTTATAAAAATAATTTGGTATTTGTTGCCAAAAATATCAAAAAGGCAAAAGAAATTGAAGATGTTTTTAAATTTCATTTAATGACTTTAAAATATGCTAATAGTAATGACATCAATTATTTACCAATGAAAGAAATAGAATATTTGGGAAATTGGGAAGCTGAAAAGTACAGACAAAATATATAAAGGAGAAATTATGAAAATTATTATACCGATGACAGGAATTGGAAAACGTTTTATTGATGCAGGTTATACAACACCAAAACCACTTATTGAGGTTGATGGGAAACCGATAATAGAGCATGTCGTAAGTTTATTTCCAAATGAAAAAGATATTATTTTTATTTGTAATACAAAACACTTAAAAGAAACAAATTTGAGAGAAGTTTTAATGCGAATAGCTCCAACAGGGAAAATTGTAGAAATTCCTCCACATAAAAAAGGTCCTGTTTATGCTGTTTATCAATTAAAAGATATGATAGATGATAATGAAGAGGTTATTGTAAATTATTGTGATTTTGGAACATATTGGGATTATAATGATTTTTTAAAACATACAAGAAATAGAGATGCAGATGGGGCAATCCCAGCATACAAAGGTTTTCATCCTCACATGCTTGGTAAAATTAATTATGCATTTATGCGAGATGAAAAACAATGGATGCTTGAAATTAGGGAAAAACAACCATTTACAGAAAATAGAATGAATGAATACGCTTCAAATGGTACATATTATTTCAAAAAAGGAAGTTATGTAAAAAAATATTTTAAACAATTAATGGATGAGGATTTGAATTTAAAAGGAGAATACTATGTAAGTATGGTATATAATCTTTTGATTAGAGATGGGCTAAAAGTTTCAATATATGAAATTCAACATATGCAACAATGGGGGACTCCTGGAGAATTAGAAGAATATGTTTCTTGGTCAGAATATTTTAAATCTTTAGTAAAACCTATTAAAGATTCTAAAGAATACAATGCTATAAAATTAATTCCTTTAGCTGGTAAAGGGCAACGTTTTGCCGATGCTGGTTATAAAAATCCAAAACCATTAATAGAAGTTAGTGGAAAACCAATGATTATACAAGCAGCTAGTGCTTTGCCAAAATGTAATAGAAATATATTTGTATGCTTAAAAGAACATTTAGATAATTATCCTTTAAAAGAAGAATTATTGAAAGCTTATCCAAATGCAGAAATTGTTTCACTAGATAAGATTACAGAAGGACAAGCTTGTACTTGTGAACTAGGATTACAGGGTGAAGATTTAGAGAAACCTCTGTTTATTGGTGCATGTGATAATTCTATGATTATTGACTATTTAAAATTAGAAAAAAATATTGAAGAAGCGGATGTTTTAGTATTTACATTTAAAAACAATCCAGCAAGTGAAAAAAATCCAAATGCTTATGGTTGGGTAAAAGTTGATAGCAATGATAATGCTTTAGGTGTTAGTGTAAAAATTCCAATTTCCGAAAATCCAAAGAATGATAATGCAATAGTAGGAGCTTTTTATTTCAAGAAGGCTAAATATTTTATAAATGCTTTAAATTATTTATATAAAAATAATTTAAGAATTAATAATGAATTTTATGTTGATAGTTGTGTGGATGCAGCTATTAAGCAGGGTTTAAAAGTTAAAACTTTTTTAGTTAATAAATACATTTGTTGGGGAACTCCTGATGATTATAAAACATTTGAAGCATATCAAAGTTTATTTCACAAATTAAAATATCACGAATATTCATTAGATAAAGATTGCTTTTTTAATCAAGATAAATTTAATGAATATGATAAAAAATATAGACATTTTGAACAGGAGAATCTTTAGTAAATAATGAATAAAATATTATTAAAAAAATATTATATTATAACTGGAATTTTATTTTTTATAGCACTATTGCAAACGATTATTATTCAAAAAAATATGTTTAATCGTTTAGTTGACTTAATTGTATTTAGTTTAATTGCTATTTTATTTCCATTTATAACAAATAAAATTTTAAAAATATGTAAAAGACTAGAAGAATATAATATTCCAAATATTTCATTTTTTGGAGAATTACATAGTTTAAATATAGTTGTATTTATTGCAAGGTTTGGCTTAGCAAATTTACTACATATTCGCTCTTGGAGTGGAATATTTTTAACTTTTATTGTAATTACACTATTACTATTTTTTCTACAAATAATATTTAATTTATTAGGATATCAAATTGGAAGAAAAAAAATAAATCAGTATTTACTAAAAATTTATTTTTTATCAAATAAACTAATAGTGAACAGTCCTAAATATTATTTAAATCATTTTATTATTGGTTTAATTGTGATAATTTTAGGATTATTTGGATTAGAAACACTGCATAATTTTCACTATTTTATTCAAGACGATAATCTATCACAGTTTGCTCCTGTAATAATTGATGCATGTAAGAATTTATTTCAAAATGGATTATTTCCAGAAATAAACCCATATCAATTAACAGGTTTACCGACCTCTGCAATAAGTGTTTATGCTTTAACTTATCCATTTACATATTTGTCTTATGCAATTGCTCAATATCTATTAAATGATCCAATGTGTACAATAGATGTTTTTTGTATAATTCATTTGCTTATTGCATATATGACTATGTATCTTGCAGGTAAATATTTAAAAATCAAGCCTGTTTGGGGAATTTTGGGGGCAATTTGTTATGTATTTTCTGGGTATAGTTTAATTGGAAGTAGAAGTTGGTACTACATGGTGCCAATAATTGCTTTTGCTCCTTTTATAATAATTGGGTTAGAATATTTAAAAAGGAATGGAGAATTTAAAGTAAAATATACTTTACTTGGCATGATTATAGTTGCCTTAATTGCTTATGCAGGTAATATTCAAATGTTATTATATGCTTGTGTATTTTATTTTATAGGTTTAATAATACTTTTTTTATCAAAAAACATTTCGTTTATTCAGCTTATTAAAGCTCTTTATCCAATAATGCTTGGTTTTGTGTTGGCAACTCCACAATTCTATGTTACTTTAGACTTCTGTTCATTGGTTAATCGGATTCCTTGGAATTTTAATAGAACAACAATGTATGATTTTCCTACATTTCTTATTCCAAATTATATTTTTAAAATGTTAGATATGTCAAATTTATATTTTGATAAATATTTTGGAGAGATATTTTATTCAGGAACGTTATTTTTAAGTGTTTCTTTATTTGTAACATTTGTCAATATTTATTTTATTTATTTAAAAAAGAAAAAAGTAATGTTTATAAGAAATATTACCAAAAACTTGTTTTTGATTTTAGGCTTAATAGCCCTAATTTTAAGTTTTGGGAAAGAATGTTTATTGTGGTCGATTTTACATTCATTGCCAGTATTTAATAAATTTATACAACCAATAAAAATGATGGTATTTGTAAATTTGTTTTTAATTTTTGCGGGTTCTTTATATCTTTCAAGATTTAGATTTTCATTAAGAATGACAAAGAATTTAGTTCTTTTGGTGACATTATTATTAGTTTTTCATTTATATAATGCAGATAGTGCTTTATTTAGGTTTGGTTTTAATAAATTACCAGATGCTTCAGTATTATTTAACCAAATTTCTGATATAAAAAATCACCGTATATATTCTTTTGCACCTTCACGTTCATCAAAAGATTATTATCCATTGAGTCTTTCTTTAAATTTTCCTACATATTATGGAATTCAGTCAATAGATGCTTATGATGATCGTTTAGAAGTTTTATTAAAAGAAAATATGGATTTGTATTCTAGTTTACATAATCCTCACTCAAATTTAGTTTTTCAGTCAAACTTATATGAATGTTATGAATTAGAGTATTATTTAAGTTTGTTAAAACGTGTGTTTGAATATAAAACTTTTGATAAAAAATATTGTTCTTATATAGATTTATTGCCAATAACTTCAAATTATGCATATTTACAATTAAAAGAATTGTTAGAATTAAAAATTCCAAATTTAATTGAAAATAAGTATGATTTATTATGTCAGTATGGTGTAAAATATTTTGCATTTATGTCATTTGAGACATTTGATAGTTGGTATAAAGTTCAAGGAAAAGAAGCTTACATAATTAAAAAAGCTAAACAAGATTTAGATAAAAATTTTAAAGTTGTTTTAAATTATAAAGATATTACATACTATGAATTACCGACATCATTACCTCTAGCTTATATTACATCAAGCAAACAGGCTTTACCAATTAATTTTGATACGCAAGGTGCAAAAGTAGATGTGCGAGGCTTAAAACAAAAGCAAAGTATTACTATAAATATGATTTATCATAAATATTATAAAGCATTTGTAGGTTCAAAAGAAGTTGCAATAATGAAAGACAACTATAACAGAATTGTTGTTGATGTATCAGCAAATACTTCTTTTGTAACAATAAAATATAAATCTCCTTGGAATAGAGGGTTCTTAATAATGATAATTGGATTTATAGGGTTATCTACTTTATTTTTTGTAATAAAACATTTGGAGGTAATTAATGAACAATAAATTAAAAAAAGAATTATGTAGATTTATAATTGCTGGTTGTTGTGCGGTAGCTACAGATTGTTTATTTTACTATTTATTATCACATTTTCTTGATTTATCAATTTCAAAAGGAATTTCTTTCTTGCTTGGAACAATTGTAGCATATTTAATAAATAAATATTATACATTTGAACAGAAAAGAAAATCTAAATCTGAAATTGTAAGATTTTTGGGATTATATATATCAACATTAGTTGCAAATATTTTTGTAAATAAAATTGCTTTAATTCTTTTACCAATGATTTTTAAATATATATTAATTTTGAATAATTTTGAAATGATAAAATTATTTGCTTTTCTATGTGCTACGGGAACAAGTACAATATTAAATTTTATCGGGCAAAAATATTGGGTATTTGTTTCCAAAGAACAAGTGGATAATGCACTATAGAAATTATATTTATTGTATTGATAGATTTTGTCGCTTGTATTATGATACCAACAAACAATATTTATTAAATTATGTAATAAAATATCAAATAAATTTAAATATATAGGAGTGAAAAATGATTAAATTATCTATTGTTGTACCTTGTTATAATGAAGAAAAAAATATACCATTAATACTTAATAAGTTTCGAGATGTTATAAAACGTGATGATATTGAAGTTATTTTGATAAATAATGGTTCTACTGATAATTCAGAAGAAGTTTTGAATAAATTATTACCTGAATATTCTTTTGCAAAAACTATTAAAGTAGATGTGAATCAAGGATATGGCTATGGAATATTACAAGGTTTAAAGGCTACAAATGGACGATATATTGGTTGGACTCATGCAGATATGCAAACAGATCCAAATGATGTAATTAAAGCATTAGATATAATTGAAAAAGAAAATTGTGAAAAAATATTTGTCAAAGGAAATAGAAAAGGTCGTCCTTTCTTTGATGTATTTTTTACCTTTGGAATGGGTTGTTTTGAAACACTATTAATGGGGCAGTTTCTATGGGATATAAATGCACAACCTAATATTTTTTCACGCGAATTGTTTGATAATTGGCAAAAGCCGCCGTTTGATTTTGCATTAGATTTATTTGCATTATATGAAGCAAAACGACAAAATTATAAAATTATTAGATTTCCTGTTATTTTCCCTGAAAGAATTTATGGGGTATCACATTGGAATACGGGTATGCAAGCAAAATGGAAGTTTATAAAAAGAACGATAGAGTTTAGCTTTAAATTAAAAAAAGGATTAAAGTAAATGAATTTTAATAAATTAAACTTGAACGAAGATTCTATTTTTAAAATTATTGCTACATTTCAGTTATTAATATATTTTGTAATAATGTTATTTTTATATTGTAATATTTCTGCAACTGTTCCAGATGAGCTATGGTTTCTTGATATCATTAAACAACAATCACTAAATAATTTTAAAGATTATATATTTATACAAAATTATTTAGGTTATGGTGCTTTGTATTGGTCTTTTGTTGCAATATTTAAAAAAATTCTTTATTTGAGATTAATATCTTGGATGGGGATTACGATAGTTCCAATATTGATTATATTTATTTTAAGAAAATTACTAAATACGTCTTGGTTAAATATTGTCTTTGCGATTTTTCTTTATTTATCTATACCCTGTGTTTGGTTTACAGGTAAGGTTATAGGTCCAGAAATATATTCTAATACTTTTGGTGTAATAGGTTCTACTATTTTTTTATATTTTATAAGTAAAAAAAATATATCTATAAAAAATAATATATACTTATTTTTTTCTTGTGTACTCGTTGGTATTTCAAGTGGAATAAAAGCATATAATATTTCTTTTGGTTTATTTGTTATATTATTTTTTATACTGAATAGCATAAAAAATAAATTTTCATTGATTTATATGGTTAAAAGAGTTGTATTATTTATTGCAGGTTTTATAAGTGGTTTTTTATTATCTAATTTAATAATTTTCAAATCAATAAATACATTTATAGCAAATTTTACACAATATTCAAGCCCATTTCATATTACTCAAATATCAACAGTACTTTTTAAAAAATATATTGAATGGGATTTAGTAAATTCTAGTGGCTTAGAATATTTTATTATTCCTTGCATTACTTTATTTTTATTATATTTAATAACTCTTATTTGTAATAAAAATAAAGTAATAACTATATCTTCAATTATTTCAACATTATTTTTATTATTATTATGTTCAAGAGATAGGTTTTTAGGATGGTATTTAATGCCACTTACTTTCTTTATTCCATTGTGCATTCCGCCTCAAAAGAATTATTTTTTTATTGTTTTAGTTGTTATTAATGTATTTATGATGAAACCTTTTATTAATTTCCAGATAAAAACAAAGTTAGAAACAATATATAATATCAATAATCAACACATTGTTGAAAATATAACAAATAAATATAATAAACTATATAATGATTATCAACCAATATATATTATAGATCTAGGATTGAAGGGAATACCTTATTCTCATTTTGATCCACCACTTTTTGATACTAACAAAAAATCTATTTTATATTTTTCGGAACATTCTAAAGCAAATATACAACATAAAAGAATTATTGAAAAATCTTTAAATAATAATGATACTAATTATAAATTTGTTACTAAAAATGATAACATAACAGTTATTTTATATAAACCGAATTAAAAAGAAGAAAGGACTAAAATAATGGAATTTATTGCACATAGAGTTAACACAATAAATGAATTAAAAAAAATACCCCAAGAATATGGAGTTGAATTAGATGTAAGAGATAGTGGTAATAATTTAATACTCGTACATAATCCATTTGAGCCAGGTGAAGATTTTGAGGAATATCTTAAGAACTATAATCATGGTACAATGATTGTTAATGTAAAGTCAGAGAGAATTGAACATCGAATTATTGAATTATTAAAAAAGTATTCTATTAAAGATTATTTCTTTTTAGATAGTTCAATTCCAATGATTTATCTGTTATCAAATATGGGTAATACTAATTCTGCAGTACGATTTTCTGAAGTAGAACCAATTGAATTAGCTTTAGCAATGAAAGGTCGTGCTAAATGGGTATGGGTTGATTGTTTTAGTAAATTGCCAATAAATTTTGATAGTTATAATAAGTTAAAAGGTGCCGGGTATAAATTATGTTTAGTATCTCCAGAGTTACAAGGAAAACCCGAAAAAATAGAAACTTATAGAAAATACTTATTAGAAAATGATATTAAATTTGATGCAATATGTACTAAATTTTATAATATAGACAAATGGAAATAATAATTATAAGTAAAAATAGTAATTGTAATGAAAAATAAAATTAAAAAAGTTTGGGTTATTGAGCAATATGATGAATATACAAATAGTAAGAAACTATTAGCTATATTAGATGCAAGATGTTCATTACAAAAAATTATTTTTGCAATGAATATTGCAATGATGGTAACTTGCAATAATTACAATGAAATTCTTGATATTCAATTATATAATGAAAATAAAAACTTATATCCTCATCAATATAAACATTATCTAATAGTAATTGCAGAAAGTTGTTGGTTTTATAAAGCTCCATATAGAGCTTGGATTTCTAAATTTAATATTGAAACAGGAGAATATATTGATATTGTAACAATGCTAAAAGAATATCAAATGGTAGATAACAATTCATAAATAATTTTTTGACTATTTTTTATTCCTCCAATGCTTTGTTCCATTCTTGATATAATTTATCTATTGTATATCTTGCGTTGGCGGGGCTGGTGGAAGGGAGTTTATGGCACTTGTATTTATCTAAGAGTTGAGAATATTTTGGCAGATTATATATCAACGATATTCACAATATTTTTATGTTCTTTTATGATAGAAACTAAATCATTTGTTTTTAATAGAATTGTTGCAGTGTTGTCGTTTGGATGTATTCCAATTAAATTAGGCTCATTAAAGAAGGATTTATCGATAAAAAATTGCACTTTCAAATTGTTGTCATTTAAAAGTCCCAAAGGGGTTACAGCTCCGGCAATTAAACCTAAAATGGAATTTAAGTCTTTTTCAGACGCAAATGATAATGGTCTTGCGTTATTTGATTTTCTAAAGTTTTTCAAATCAATGTGTTTATCCCCCTTAACTGAAATAAGGTAATAGTTACGTTTTTTATCATCTCTAATAAAAAGGTTTTTTGCTACGCATTCAATATGAGGAATATTTGTTTTAGATAATTCTTCCATATCAAATACGGCATCATGTTCTATAACTTCATACCAAATATTTTTTTGTTTTAAAAAACTATAAATTTCCTGCTTATTCATCACACACGATTTTATCATAAAATACTAAAAATTTTATTTTTATGTTACAATTGAACCTATGATTACAACTGATAAATTAACCGTAAGATTCGGTTCACAAACATTATTTGAAAACGTTAGTATAAAATTTACTCCAGGAAACTGTTATGGTGTTATTGGTGCAAATGGTGCCGGAAAAAGTACCTTATTGAGAGTACTTTCCGGTGAAATTGAGCCAACTTCGGGCGAAGTGCATATCTCAAAAGGGAAGAGAATTGCAGTTCTTCGTCAAGACCATTTCGCATTCGATAACTACAAGGTTATTGATACAGTGATTATGGGGCATAAAAAGCTTTATGATATTATGCAAGAGCGTGATGCCTTGTATGCAAAACCTGATTTTAATGATGAAGATGGTATAAAAGTTGCGCATTTGGAAGAAGAATTTGCGGAACTTGATGGTTGGCAAGCTGAAGCTATGGCGGCATCTTTGCTTTCAGATTTGGGAATTCCTGATGAGATGCACTATGAATTGATGTCAGAACTTTCAGGTAGTGAAAAGGTGCGTGTATTGTTGGCACAGGCACTATTTGGTAACCCAGATATTTTGTTGTTAGATGAACCGACAAACCACCTTGATTTGAATACTATTGCGTGGTTGGAAGAATTTTTGATTAACTTTCCTAACCTCGTTATCGTTGTTTCGCACGATAGAAAATTTCTTGATAATGTTTGTACGCACATGGCGGATATTGATTACAAAAATATTCAGCTTTATACCGGAAACTATTCTTTCTGGTCACAAGCGAGCCAATTAATCAAAAAGCAAAAAGAAGAACAAAACAAGAAAACTGAAGAAAAAATGGAAGAATTGAAAGCGTTTATTGCTCGTTTTAGTGCGAACGCTTCAAAAGCAAAGCAAGCAACTTCAAGAAAAAATATGCTTGATAAATTGTCTTTAGAAGAAATTAAACCATCTTCAAGACAATATCCGAGAATTAGATTTACTTACAACAAAATTCCTGGAAAAGATGTTTTGCAGGTTAAAAATCTCTACAAAACAGTTGACGGCGAACTTTTGATTAAAAACTTGAGTTTTGAAGTTAATCAAGGTGAAAAAGTTGCGTTTATTGCTCGAGATCCTTTCATTATTACAAATCTTTTTGATATTTTGGAAGACAGAGTAAAACCTGATAGTGGCGAGGTTGTTTGGGGTGTAACTGCAACTCATTCATATTTTCCGAAAGACAACAATTTTTATTTTGAAAACAACAAAACTATTATGGAATGGCTTGCGGATTATTCGCCGGATCAGCATGTAAATTTTTTACGTGGATATTTGGGCAGAATGTTGTTTTCAGGCGAAGATGCGGATAAAAAAGTCAATGTTCTATCAGGTGGCGAAAAGGTTAGATGTTTGTTCGCAAAAATGATGATTGCAGAGGCAAACGTAATGATTTTTGATGAACCGACAAACCATCTTGACTTGGAAAGTATTACGGCGTTAAACAACGCTTTGATTGACTTTCCGGGAACGATTTTGTTTACATCTCAGGATTATCAATTAATACAAACTGTTGCGGATAGAATTATTGAGATTTCGCCAAAAGGCTATATCAATATGCGCAACAAGTATGACGATTATTTGAAAAATCCGGTTGTTTTGAAAAAGCGTGAAGAATTATACAAATAATCTTTTTTGAATAAATCCAATATACGTCATTTGTAGGATTAAAACATTTTTGAATTGTTTTAAAATATTAATGGGTTAAATATTGGGGTAGTTCTTATGGAAGATGTGTTTTATCCGCAAAATAACGGAGATATTTCGTCATCAATTACGCAAAGTTGGACAGAGCAAGCGATTGAGTGTTACTCTATCAAATGTGATTGCAAACAGTGTTCGCTAAAAAACGGGCATTATTCGTTCAAATGTCAAATGCCAAAGGTTATCGACATTTTGATAAATGCAATCGGACATCCGCAACA
Source organism: uncultured Candidatus Melainabacteria bacterium (assembly GCA_937898445.1). Lineage (GTDB taxonomy): Bacteria > Cyanobacteriota > Vampirovibrionia > Gastranaerophilales > Gastranaerophilaceae > Stercorousia. The sequence goes on from CALEJY010000311.1 coordinate 13,675, forward strand.
AGCAATTTGATATTTGTTGTATAATGTTTTTGATGAAAAAGATTGTTATATTTTTTGCAGTATTTATAATTACATTTTTGCCCGCAAATGCAGATATCGTAAAAATTTCGGCAGATGATGCCGTTCATCTTGCGTTAGAAAACAATCTTGAGTTACAAGCGAAACGCAAAGAAATTGATATTTTGAAACAAGAAGTAAAAATGGCAAATGCTCTAAAAAATCCGCAATTACAATCTTCTGTTTTAATCGGTCATATCGGGCGTTCAAATGCAAGCCAAGCCGGTGTTGCTTTGCCTGTTGAAATTGCAAAAAGAGGAGTTCGTAAAAAAGCTGCGATAGCTAATTTGAGCTTGATGGAAGATAAAATCAGACAGGAAGAATTGAACCTTAAACTTGAGGTTATGAGTGCGTATTTTGATGTTGTTTATATGAAATCCGTTGTTTCTATTTTGCAGCAAAGAGAGCAACTTTATAGAAAAATGCGTCAAGTTGCTGAGGCAAAACCAAAAACTTCTCCAAATTACGAAATAGAAAAAATGCAATCTGACATCAAGCATAAAAAACAACTTATTTCTTTGAATAAAGCGAAAGCAAATTTGATATATGCGCAATTCCATTTTAACAAAGTTTTGAACCTAAAAGATACATCTACGATGTATGATACTCGTGAAAGTTCATTATTTCAGGATCATATTTCTTTGTTAGATATTCAACTTCCTGAATATTCTACGATTGAAGAAGTTGCGATGAAATATAGTTATTCAATCAAGATTGCTTATGACAATATTGATAAGTCTGAACGAGAACTTTCGGTTGCAAAACATAAGCCAATTCCTGATTTGACTGTGCAGGGCGGATATGCGTTTTCCGGTGATGGACAGTATCACGGTGCGTATGTTGGTGGGTATTTTGATTTGCCTGTTTTGTATTCTTACAGACCGGAAATCAAACGTGCGCAAATTGTTCTTGATAGAGCTAAGATTGATGAAGTTTCTTTTGAAAACAAATTGAAATTTGCATTAAAAGAAGATTACAACAATTTTAAATACGCTAAAGAAAATATGGGCTATTACAAAGCTATTCTAAAAGAATCCGATAATATCCTAAAAATGTCTGAACAACGTTATGCGAGCGGAAAAACTTCTTTGTTGAATTTGTTTATTATAGAAAATTCTCACCAAGAAATTTTGAATGAATACATAAGTGATATGCAAGTTTATTATGACGCATATCTTGATTTGATGCACAATATGGGGCATGATATTTTGTTAGATGAAAAATCTTTAGATGATTTGTAATAAAAATTTTTGATTTTGCACTTGACAAATAATTCTTTTTCGTATAAAGTTAGGCTAAACTAACAAATAAGGAAAAGCATGAAAATTACCACAATCTGTAAATACGTTGATCAACCAATGATTTTGAATAAACTCGACAAAAAGATGCCGGCTTTGTTGATTGGAACTGGCGGAGCTTTTGGAGTTGTAAATTCTGTAAAATCTGCCAAAAAAGATAAAAAGACTGCTAAACAAAAATTTGCGCAAAACGCCATAATTATTTCATCTACAATTGGCGCATCGTTGTTGGGAACTAGAGGTTTAAAGATTAATGGAAAAAAGATTTTTAAAGGCTTGATGGAAAGAGTTCCTTTGTCTGAACTTCAAAAAGTTCAAACATCAGCCGTAAACAAATTTTTAAAAACTGAAAAGACTACTGACAAAAAAGTTCTTGAGGCTTTGGAAAGAGCTAAAGTCAAAGAACTTTCACCAAAACAAATAGATACACTAACAAACAAACTTCCTACATCTCCTGCGAAAAAAGAACTTTTCGAGGTAATTTTGCCTGAAAAGAAAAACTTAAATTCAAAGGAGATTTTTTCTGAGATTAAACGACTTTCTCTATTGGGGTTAATTCCTGTTGTTGGCGGAGTTGCAGGTGGAATTGTTGCTGATAGAGTGGTTAATAGAGGAGAAAGCGCAGATTTGCGCAAAAAACGAACTGCTAATAAGGTTAAAGAGGGATTATATCAGTATTTGGCGAATATTTTCTTGTGTAATGTCGGAGCCGGTAGTGCGTTATTTATTTCTGAAAGATTGGAAAAAGCAAAGAAAATCAAGCCTTTAACCCCGATGAAAAAGTTGGTTGTTATATTGTCTGGGATTACGGCTACCGGAATTGTCGGAGGAAGCTATATTGCTAATTATGTCAGCAAAAAGTGCATAAATCCGTTGTTTGGGGAGAAAAATCAGAAAAAATTATACGGAGAGCGTAAACCGGAAGCTTTGGATATCGCTTTACATGCTGATGATATTGCGACTGCCGGAATTTTGTCTGGTTTTAAATGGATAGAACCTGCTTTGCCGTTTATGTATTTTATTTCCGGTTATAGAGCCGGAATTGGTTATCGAAACGGAAATAAGGGACAAAATAAATAAGTTTTTCTACACACCTTCTTATACAAAAAGAGCCTCTGCGGTTGCAGAGGTTCAGTTTTTGGTAAAATTTTCTTTTATTATAATGATGCTTTAAGTTCGCTCAAGCATTTTGCCAATTGGTCTGGGCAACTTGTTGATTTGTCGCCACATTTAATCCCTGAAAATTTTGCGATTACATCATCAATTTTCATTCCTTTTACAAGGTGTTTAATACCCATCAAATTTCCCGGACAACCGCCTAAAAAATCAACATCAGCGATTGTTCCATCATCATTTAGTTTTACTTGCATCAATCTGCAGCAAGTTCCGTGAGTTTCGTATTGAATAACTTTTTCCATATTTTTAATCCTTCTTAAACTTTCTTTACTTACATTATATTGACAAATTGAAAATATGCAATAAAAATAATATATATGAAGAAATTTTTATTAACAATACTATTAATCATAGCATTGCCATGTTGTGCCGAAACATTTTTGACAGGTGGAGTGAATTACAATGTAGACACCGCAAGACAAGAGTTACAAAATTCTCCGATAGAAAAATTATCTCAAGAACTTGTTTCTCAAAATCTTTCTGATAAAAATTTTGATGAAAATATCGGATATGCTTTGCAGGGAAATGTTTCTTTGCAAGACAGAACATTGGCGTTTTTCTCGGATAGTACTTATGCCGTGCTTTATAACGAAGATAAATTCCATGTTTGGTATTATGATAAAAGTGGCAAATTGATTTATATGGAAGTTCGTGACGGGTTGAATTATCCTTACAAGTCTTACAAATATTCAATTGACGGCAGTTTGGTAAATATGGGATTAAGAGTTTCTAAGGAAGAAACTTTTATCTACAATCCGCAAGGAAAACTTATTGCGCACTGGCTCGGAACTAATGCCTATGACGAGGCTGGAAATATTATTATGACGAGAAAATATATTCGTTAATTTTGCTATTTTATTGTTTTTCGTGCTATAATCTTCTCAATATAGGAGAAAGAAAATGTCCGGACTTGAAAAATTGATTGAAACGGCACGTGGAAAACGTAAAGCTGATCTTGTAATAAAAAATGCAAATATTATAAATGTTTTGTCAGAAGAAATTCATAAAGGCGATATCGCAATTTGTGATGGAGTTATTGCCGGAGTTGGTGAAAATTACGAAGGCGAAAAAGAAATTGATGCAAAAGGTGCTTATGTTAGTCCTGCATTTATTGACGGTCACGTGCATTTGGAAAGTTCTATGGTGCTTCCGCATGAGTTTGCAAAAGCTGTTGTGCCTTGCGGAACAACAACCGTTATAATTGATCCGCACGAGATTTCAAATGTTCTTGGACTTCACGGTATAAGTTATATGCACGAGGCGGTAAAAAACTTGCCGTTGGATGTTTTTACAATGCTTCCTTCTTGTGTGCCGGCAACTCCTTATGAAACTTCAGGTTTTGATTTGAACAGTTATGATTTGGCTCTTTTAATAGACAGTCCTTGGGTACTTGGAATTGCCGAAATGATGAACTATTCAGGACTTTTGAATTTGGACAAAACAGTTTTGGCAAAACTTGATTTGGCTCGTTCTAAAGGTAAAAGAATTGACGGGCATGCTCCGTTTTTGAGTGGAAAAGATTTGTGCGCATATATTGCAAGTGGGGTTAAATCAGATCACGAATGTACTACTCCTGCTGAGGCAATCGAAAAAATTCGTCTTGGTATGTATATTATGATTAGAGAAGGTACTGCCGCAAAGGATTTGGATGCGCTAATACCTGTTTTGAAAGAAAAAAATACAAGAAAATGTATGTTTGTTACAGATGACAGACATCCGAAAGACTTGAAAGTTCATATTAACGATATGGTTCGTCGTGCGGTAGATGCGGGCGTAGATGTTGTAAAAGCGGTTCAAATCGGAAGTTTGAATACGGCAGAATATTTTGGCTTGAAAAATCAAGGCGCAATTGCTCCGGGATATAAAGCGGATTTGTTGATTATGCCTGATTTAAAAACATTTATGCCGGAAATTGTTATTAAAGATGGAAAAATTGCTGCAGAACATGGAAAATTAACTCAAGCGTTTACAAAATTTGAAAAACCATCTGTAAGAAGTTCTATCAATGTTCGTTGGATTGAGCCGAAAGACTTTGAAATCAAGGGAACATCAAAACTTGTTAATACAATCGAAATTATTCCTCATCAATTAGTAACAAAATCTTCTGTTTGCGAAGCAAAGTTTGAAAATGGTTTGCTTCAAAGTAATGTTGATGAAGATGTATTGAAAATTATTGTTATGGAACGTCATAGAGCGACCGGAAATATCGGAAAAGGCTTTGTAAAAGGCTTTAACCTAAAATCAGGTGCGATAGCGTCAACTGTAGCACACGATTCGCATAACATGATTATTATTGGTACAAATGACAAAGACATGTACACTGCATCAGTTGAATTAGTAAAAATGCAGGGTGGAAAAGTTGTTGTAAAAGACGGAAAAGTGGTTGCAAGATTACCGTTGCCTATTGCCGGTTTGATTTCTGACAACGATATAGAATACGTATTGCAGCACTGTGAAGATTTGAATGAAGCAGTAAAAAATCTCGGATGTTCGTTGGATGATGCGTTTATGACAATGGGATTTTTGTCATTACCGGTAATCCCTGAACTAAAAATCACTGATAAAGGCTTATTCAGCACGAAAAAATGGGATTTTGTAGGCATAAATGCTGAATAGTTAATACTTCTTTGCAAATATTGTAAACTTTAATATAAATATGTTATAATAAAGGAAAAGCTATTTCCCTAAAATAAGGATATTTTTTACTTAGAATTTAGTGCTTTTTCTTTTTGTTCTTGGAGTTTCTTTTTGAATAGAACTTTTTGGAACAAGTTATACATCTTTTCACTATTAACGACTGTGATTTGCGTTTTTCTGTTTACAAAATCAACATTCACATAAGGCTTTTGGCTGAATATATTGTTTTCTATATTCACAAGTTGAAATAGCCCCTCAGTTAATACACTGATGGGCTCTCTCAAAAATATATCAAATGTTTTTCGAATATCGAATTTTTTCATTTTTTAGTCTGGGTTTTAATGTTTATTTAGAGTTTAGGAATTTTTCTACTCTATCTATTTTATTTGCTAGTTAGATTTTGGGCGCATTCTTTCAATACGTTTCATAATATCAGCTCTATCAGCAGCGTTAGGGTTAAGTGCTAAGTATTGTTGATAGTATTTTACTGCACCTCTGTAGTTCAATTCTTTTTCGTAAGACATTGCTTTCAACTTAGCAATTTGAGGGCTATTGTGATAGAAGTCAATTGCACGGTTACAGTATTCAATAGCTGATGCGTAGTTGTTTTCTTGATATTCATGTTGTGCAATATCGAAAAATTCGTTTGATTTAGTTTCGCAAAGATTGATATACTCAATACCGTTTTTAGCAATAATGTTATCAGGATCTTTCATCAATGCTTTTTGCAAAGCTAATCTTGCAGTTCTAAATTGTTTGTTATGAACAAGAATTTCTGCTAAATACAAATCGTCATCAACTGAATTTGAGAAATTAACTGCGTTTTCAAATGTATAAACTGCATCCTTTTCTCTACCTAAAGCCAAATATGCTTCACCTTTAATTACGCTATCCATCAAGTTGTTTCCGGCTGCTTGAACAATGTAGTTCAAACTGTCACGAGAAAGCGGATCTTGGTGAATTAGTTTTGCAAGTTTAAGTTTTGCAAGGTGCAATTCCAAATCTTCAGGACATTTTTCAATTGCCTTGTTTATGTAGTCATAAGCAAGATAAACTTCTTTGTTTGTTGTAATTCCGTTGTTTTCGCCACGATCTTTAGCCATTTCGTAATATGTGTTAGCAAGACCGACAATTGCGTCATCATTATATGTTGAATCCCCAACAAGTTTTGAATAATAATCAAGGGCTTGATCATATTTTCTGATATGTAATGCCATATTTGCAATTCTCAACTTGCTTTCAGAGTTGTTTGGATTAATTGCAAGGGCAGTTTTTAATTGTTCCATTGCAAATTCTTCGTCTGCACGGTTTTCGTAAATTGTAGCAAGGTTCATATAAGGTCTTGCGTTTTCAGGTTTTACAAGTTGTGCTTTTTTGAAAGAATTGATTGCAGCAGCTTGGTTACCTTGTTTCAAGTATAATTCACCTTGTAAAGTCAATGCAGGTGATGAATTTGGGTTTACGTGCAATGAGTGGTTAACCCATGTCAAAGCTTTTGAATAATTTCCTCTGCGAGTTTCAACCTGTGACATGTGATACCATGCAGTTGGGTTGTGAGTGTTATATTTCATTGCACTCATAAAACTTTTTTCAGCAGCATCCAAATCGCCGTTCATCATTTGAACAACACCAACGTTATCGTGAGCATTTGCAAATCCAGGATTAATTTTCAAAGATGTGTTGAACAAATCTAGTGCATCACTTTTGTTGCCCAATTTTAATGTTGCAACACCCATAGCGTTGTATGCTTGGTAATATTTTGAATCCAAATTTACTGCAGTAACAAATTCTTTTATTGCAGAATTGATAAGTCCTCTTGTTGTTTTGATGTAATCAACGTCAGATGCAGTTTGACGTTGCATATAAACATACCCTTGTGCATAGTGCAAAATAGGGTTTTTCGGAGCTTTCTTTAACAATTTGTCCAATTCAAACTGTGCAGGTTCAAGTTTGTGTTGTTTTGCCATAGAAACAGCTCTTAAAGCTTGTAAGTTAATGTCGTTCGGTTTAGCTTCAATCATTTCTTTTAATTTAGCATCAGCTTCATCGCAATGATTGTATTCAATCAATTTAGCGATTTCTGGATACGGTTGAGAAATTGATTTAACCGTATTAACATTTTGTTGGGAATAAATGTTTGGTACTGTAGTTGTAGTTCTTTGTACTTGTGCCTGTAATTCTTTTGCATTAACTTGCGTAGATAGGGCAGCCATAACGACAATAGACGATATTAATAATTTTCTATAATTCATTTTATCTCCTGCGCGATAATTTAATTATTTTAATTCTTATAAAAGTATTGTATAATACTATTTATAAAAATGCAATAATATAAATGTAGTAGAAAACGTATATAAAAAGGCAATAACAAATTATGGGAATTAACTCAAATTCAAAACAAGATTTAGAAGATTTTAAGTCTTATATCATAGCAGAAAAGAACTTTTCGGAACATACCGCAAAGGCTTATTGTTCCGACATTTTAAGCTTTCTTGTATGGATGGATGATGAGTGTTGCGAAGACGTGAATTTTTCCAAAATTAGGGATTATATACACTTTATACAAAAGTTTAATTATAAAAAAACTACGGTTGCAAGAAAAATTGCTTCGTTAAGAACTTTTTACAAATATTTATACCGAGAACGAAAAATTGATTCAAATCCTGCTATGAATTTGAATAATCCGAAACGCCCAAAATCGCTTCCAAAATTTTTGACACCGGATGAAGTTGAACAAATTCTTAATAATACTAAAATTGAAACCCCAGCAGGTTACAGAAACAGAACTATTTTAGAACTGCTTTGGGCTACAGGAATGCGTATTTCAGAACTTTCAGGGTTAAATTTTGGGGATTTGAACCTAGAACATAATGAAATTAGAGTTTTTGGTAAAGGTTCAAAAGAAAGAATTATTCTTGTTACAGACAGAGCAAAAAATTATTTGGAAAGATATATTGAAAGTGCAAGAGCCTTAATCCCAAAGGGTTTTCCTGTTCCGCCGCAAGATGAAAACTCTCCAGTTTTTATAAATAATACTGGATATAGGCTTCAAACAAGAACTGTGAGAAATGTGATAAATGAAGTTGTAGAAAAAATCAATCTTCCAAAACACGTAACTCCACACGTATTTCGTCATAGTTTTGCGACACACTTAATCGAAAATGGCGCAGATTTGAGGGTTGTACAAGAATTGTTAGGTCACGCAAGTATTTCTAATACTCAAATTTACACACACGTATCAACTCAACATCTAAAAGAAGTTTACAACCAATCCCACCCGAGAGCGTAGAAAGAGATTGGCACTTGAAAAAGTATGACAAATGTATTATAATATAATTATAAATCAATACAATTGTATTACAAAAGGAGAATAAAATGTCTAAAACTTTGCAAATTCGTGTTGATGATGTGATAAAAAATGCGGCAGATGAACTTTTTTCAAGTCTTGGACTGGATACTTCAACTGCGGTAAGAATATTTTTGAAAATTGCTATTGAAACCGGTGGACTTCCTTTTGAAGTTAAGCGACCAAATAATGGGTTAAAACTTTCAATGCAAGAAGTTTTGGATAAGAAAAATCTTTCTAAACCGTATAAAAATGCCAAAGATGCGATAAATGCTATGTTGGAGGATTAATGTTTGATATTCGTTTTAACAATAGAATGAAGCGTGATGTTAAATTAATGAAAAAACGTGGTAAAGATTTATCTAAATTAGAGGATATTTTAACTAGGCTTGCAAATGAAGAAACTTTGCCAGATAAAAATAAAGACCATCAGTTAAAAGGTAAATGGCAAGATTTTAGAGAATGTCATATAGAACCGGATTGGCTATTAATTTATCGTATTGAAAACGATGAACTAATTTTATATGCAACTGCAACCGGAACTCATGCAGATTTATTTGATATGTAAATAGGTGCTTATCCTATAAATAAATTAATATTACAGTAAATAAATGATGAAAAATTGCTGATTTTTGTTAGAATTTAATAAAAAGGGTAAGCCCTTAATCATCATCTTTCGTTTGCGAGACAAACTGTAAATTTGTATAAATCGAAAAATGGAAAGATATTTCTGTCGATTATTACAAAATCTTAATAAATCCACAGGGGAAAAA
>CALEJY010000312.1 GCA_937898445.1 uncultured Candidatus Melainabacteria bacterium
ATCGCAGGTTTGGACGTTCTTCGTATCGTAAACGAACCAACAGCAGCAGCTTTGGCTTACGGTCTTGAAAAAGATAAATCTGAAAAAGTTCTTGTATTCGACTTAGGTGGTGGTACATTTGATGTATCTATCTTGGAAATCGGTGACGGTGTTCACGAAGTTCTTTCAACATCCGGTGATACTCACTTAGGTGGCGATGACTTTGACCAAAAAGTTATGGATTGGATTTGCGAAGAATTTAAAAAACAAGAAGGTATCGATCTTAAAGGTGACAAACAAGCAATGCAACGTGTTAAAGAAGCTGCAGAAAAAGCTAAATGTGAATTGTCATCAGTTATGGAAACAAATATCAACTTGCCATTCATTACTGCTGATGCAAACGGCCCTAAACACTTAGACTTGAATTTGACAAGAGCTAAATTTGAAGATTTGAGCCGTGATCTTTTGAACAGATGTAAAGTTCCTGTTGAAAACGCATTGAAAGATGCCGGAATTACTAAAAATGATATTAATGAAGTAGTTCTAGTTGGTGGTTCGACTCGTATTCCTGCAGTTCAACAGTTGGTAAAAGAATACACAGGTAAAGAACCTAACCAATCAGTAAACCCTGATGAAGTTGTTGCAGTTGGTGCTGCAATTCAAGCTGGTGTATTGGCTGGTGAAGTTAAAGATATCGTACTTCTTGATGTAACTCCGTTGACATTAGGTATTGAAACATTGGGTGGCGTAATGACACCGCTTGTTCCAAGAAACACAACAATTCCGGTTTCTAAATCACAAGTGTTCTCAACTGCCGAAAACAACCAAACTGCCGTTGATATTCACGTACTTCAAGGTGAAAGACCAATGTCTAGAGATAACAAATCTTTAGGTATGTTCAGACTTGAAGGTATCGCTCCTGCAATGCGTGGTATTCCTCAAATCGAAGTTACATTTGATATTGATGCCAACGGTATTGTAAACGTTTCAGCTAAAGATAAAGCTACAAACAAAGAACAAAAAATTACAATTACAAATTCTTCTAACCTTTCTGAACAAGATATCGATAAGATGGTTAAAGAAGCAGAAGCTAACGCTCAAGAAGATAAGAAGAAAAAAGAAGAAGCTGAAATTAAAAACAATGCAACAAGCTTAATCGGTTCTGCTGACAGAATTGTAAAAGATTTTGAAGGTAAAATTGATGCAGCTGACAAATCTAAATTGGATGAACAAAAAGCAGCATTGCAAAAAGCTTTGGATGAAAACAAACCGACAGATGAATTGAAAAAATTGTCTGATGAATTGCAACAAACAATGTTCAGCATTTCTCAAAAAGCTTACGAAGCAGTTCAAAAAGAAGAACAATCAACTGCAAGCTCTGAAAGCGCATCATCTACAACAGAAGACAAGAAAAACGATGACGATGTAATCGATGCTGAATACACTAAAGAATAATTCTTTAGAAACTAATAATTAAAAGCTATAAAATCCCTTGAACTTATCTGAGTTTGAGGGATTTTTGTATGGTTGGAATTTGGGTTAGTGTCGATAATTCTTTTTATGATAAAATAGAAATCATAAAGGAGAGAATTATGAAAGCAATCGTATTTGATGAAGAATTAAAATTGGTAAATGATTATAAAAAACCTGTTCCACAAAAGGGTGAGGCTCTTGTTAGAGTTACTTTGGCTGGAATTTGTAATACAGATTTTGAAATTACTAAAGGTTATATGGGATATAAAGGGGTTTTAGGACACGAAGCAGTTGGTGTTGTTGAAGAAATTAACGACGATGATCAATCTCTTTTGGGTAAAAGAGTTGTGGCTGAAATCAGTTATGGTTGTAAGAAACCTGATTGTCCTTATTGTGCAGAAAAACTTTATCGCCATTGCCCTGATAGACACACTTTAGGAATTTGGAGAAAAGATGGTGTATTTGCGGAATATTTCACTATGCCTTTAGAAACTCTTTTTGAAGTTCCTGATAACGTTACTGACGAACAAGCCGTTTTTGTAGAACCGCTTGCTGCAGCTTGTGAAATTTCAGAACAATTGCATATCAAACCGTTCCAAAAGGTTATTGTTTTAGGTGATGGAAAATTAGGCTTGATTACCGCATTAGAATTAAATAGCCAAAATGTTGATGTAACTTTAATCGGAAAACACCAAAACAAGCTTGATATTGCAAAAGCTCAAGGTGTTAAAACAAAATTGTTTAACGATTTGAAAGTTGAAAAAATATATGATGTAGTTGTTGAAGCAACAGGTTCTATTTCTGGTTTTGAAACTGCTTTAGCTCTAACAAAGCCTCGAGGAGTTCTTGTTTTGAAAAGCACAATTGCTGCATCAAAAGAATTTAATCTTGCACCAATTGTAATTGATGAAATTACTGTTTTGGGTTCAAGATGCGGTCAATTCCCTGCAGCGTTAAGACTTTTGCAAGCAGAAAGAATTGATTTTTCTCCATTGATTTCTGCAAGATATAAGGCAGATGATGCAATTGAAGCTTTTGAAAAGAATAAAGAAAAAGATGTTCTAAAAGTTTTGATTGAGTTTGATAAATAAAATTATTTCAGGTAACATTAAATTATGGCAGATACAATTATAAAAGAAGAAAAACCGTTCTCAGGAACGATGACACTATTAGATAAATACATTTTAAGACAAGTTATTGAAATGTTTATTATGGGTGTTTGCGTTTTTACGTCAATTATTTTTGCATCTGATACTTTTATCACTTTGATTAAACAGATTTCATTATTTGGAATTCCGTTTAATGTTGCTTTGATGATGATTATTTTGAACCTTCCGCAAGTAATTGTTATGACTATTCCGATGGGTGTTTTACTTGCAACAGTAATGACACTTAACGGTTTGAGTTTGAAGTCGGAAATTACTGTAATGAGAGCTTGCGGAATTGGCTTGAACAGAGTTGCAAAACCGATATTTATTTTTGCGTTGATAATGTCTGTTTGTTCTTTTATTATCAATGAAAGCGTTGTGCCGGTTATGACAAAGCAATCAAAAGACTTGGCTTTGTGGGCTTTAGGTCAAAAAAATATTCCTGAAGGTAAACAAAACTTCGTTTTCAAAGAATTGAATGACGGTGGAAGTATTAAAAGACTTTTTTATGTTGGCTATTGCGAAAACAAGACTTTACATAACATAACAGTGTTGGATTCTTCAAAAGAAGGAACAATTCAGGTTTTGCAAGCTGATGAGGGAAAAACATCTCCGGAAGGTTGGCAGTTTGAAAAAGGCGCAGTTTATACAGTTGGAGATGATGGTAATATTTTGAATACAACTTTGTTTGACAAATCTATAGTAAAATTTGGACTTGATATGTCAAAAGAGTTGAATAAAAATGTTGCGAAAGAAATGAATTTTTCTAAATTGGTTAATTATATCAAAACAAACACTAATATTGATGAAAAAGAACGTAATTCTATTCAAATAGAACTTTATGACAAATTGGCGTTGCCTTTGACAACGATTGCTCTTGTTTTGATTGGTGTTCCGCTTGCGATTACTCCACCGAGAGTTCGTTATAATAGAGGTTTTTTGTTCAGTATTTTGATTATTTTTGCGTACTATTTGATTAGAGCTTTGTCAATATCATTTGGTGAAGCTGGTACTTTGCAACCATTCTTGGCGGCTTGGATGCCAAATATTGTTTTGACAATTATCGGTTCAATCCTTTATTACAAAAAAGTTTACACAATTGAATAACAAAAATTAAAATTTACAGGTTTTATAAAAAACGTTATGAACAATAATTTATTCCAAAACAATTTCAGAAGATTAAACGATATCGATCAAAATATTTTAAATAATAATTCGTTTAAAGATTTAGACGATAAAACGTTAAAATTGGAATGCTTGATTGCTGAAAAGGAAGAAGCATTAGATGCTTTGAATAGCAAAATCAAGGGTGCTGAACTTTTAGGAAAATTGTTGGATGTTATGGATTTGAAAATTCAGGCAAAACAAATTGAAAATGAGATTGCTGATTTGCGAGAACAGTATTCAAAAAGAGGTTTGGCTGAAAAATTAACAACAGTAATTACTCCTAAAAAGCCGAAGGCAAAACTTTCTCCAATCGCAAGACTGGCAAGATTTGTGTCTAGAAAAGTTATTGCCAAAATGTCTAAAAAGGTTCAATCTATATTTGATATGAGTGATTCTCTTGAAACATTGACAAGCATAAATGAAAATGTCGATGAATTAATTGCCATGAAAGTTCCGTATGGCGAAACCAAAGCGAATTACGAAAAATTGACAAATTACTTGTATAGAGCCAACAAAATCCGTTCTCAAATTAATAAAAGAATGCAAAAATTGTAATTTTTGAGCAGTTTTAATAATGTTGCATTATATAAATTGATTGGTTATAATAATTTTGTAGGATAAGCTCAAGCTTTTCGCCGACACACACAATTAGTGAAGAAATTGGTCGGAAAGGAGGCACTATGGTTAAGCAAATAATAATGCTATTACTGGTATTTGCGATTGCAGTAATAGCATCAAAATTGTAACCCGTAGGAGAAGAAAATGAACCTTTAAGAAGAATTTCACTTATTCTTAGAGGTTCTTCCTACACATATATTATTTACGATTTTTCATATTTTGTCAAGTGTTTTAGGGAAAGCTTGTTTATTCTTATACTTGCTAAACAGTTATTTTTGTCATAAAATTTTCTCATAGAAATAGCTAAGGAGATAATATGAACGAGCTTTTAAAAAAATCAGCAACAGAACAAAGCAAAGCTTTAAAAAATAAAGAAATTTCCGCTGTAGAATTGACTAATGCAGCGTTTGAAAGAATTGATAATTTGGAAGGCAAGTTGGGAGCATTCAACTCTTTGACAAAAGAAACTGCTCTTGAAACTGCTAAAAAAGTAGACGAAAAAATTGCTAAAGGTGAAGAACTTCCTCTATTAGCAGGTATTCCGCTTGCTCTTAAAGATAATATGAATTTGGTTGGTTCAAAAACAACCGCATCTTCAAAGATTTTGGAAAACTTTGTTTCTCCATTCAATGCAACAGTTACAGAAAAACTTTTGGGAAACTTAGTTCCAATTGTTGGTAAAGCTAACCTTGACGAATTTGCAATGGGTTCATCTAATGAAAACTCTGCATTTAACAAGGTTCACAACCCTTGGGATTTGAAAAAAGTTCCTGGTGGATCATCAGGCGGTTCTGCTGCTTCTGTTTCTTCTTGCGAAGCAACTTTGGCATTAGGTTCAGATACTGGCGGATCTATCAGATTGCCGGCATCATTCTGCGGTATTGTTGGTATGAAACCAACTTACGGTCGTGTTTCAAGATATGGTTTGATTGCGTTCGCATCATCATTAGACCAAATCGGACCTTTTGCAAGAACGGTTGAAGACGCTGCAAATCTTCTTGAAGTAATTTCTGGTCATGACCCTAAAGATTCTACATCTTTGGATTTGCCTGTTGAACATTATGCCGCTCATCTAAATGATGAAATTAAAGGCATGAAAGTTGGTGTAATCAAGGAACTTATGACAGAAGGTTTGTCAGAAGATGTTCAAAAAGCAGTTGAAAAAGCTATTGATGATTACAAAAAATTGGGTGCTGAAATCGTTGAAATTTCACTACCTCACTTGAAATATTCAATCGGTATTTACTACATTTTGGCAACTGCTGAATGTTCATCAAACCTTGCAAGATTTGACGGTGTAAAATACGGTTACAGAACTCCAGATGCAAAAACATTGCTTGAAATGTACACAAAAACAAGAGCAGAAGGATTTGGACCGGAAGTTAAACGTCGTATAATGCTTGGAACTTACGCATTGTCATCAGGTTATTACGATGCTTATTACAAAAAAGCTCAACAAATGAGAGCGTTGGTAACTCAAGATTTTGCCGAAGCATTCAAAAAAGTTGATATCTTAATTTCTCCAACTTGCCCTAACACAGCATTTGAACTTGGTGCAAAAGCATCTGATCCGTTGCAAATGTATTTGACAGATATTGCGACAATTTCTGCAAACTTGGCAGGTATTCCTGGTATGAGTGTTCCTGCGGGATTTGACCGTGACGGTATGCCAATCGGTTTGCAAATCTTAGCTCCACAATTGCAAGAAAGCAGATTGTTTAATGCAGCTCACAAATTTGAAAGAGCAAACGATTACTATTTGCAATTGGCAAATATTTAACAATTCAACCGCAACTTAACCCTCCCTTAATTTGGGAGGGAAAATATGCGGAATTTAGAGGATAGCTATGCTAAACACAGAATATCTTACAAAATGTATAGAAACTCTTGAAAAATCTTATGCCTGTATAAAAACTGCGCAAGAAGGTTCTATTGATTACGAAATGTATAGAAACTCTCTTGTAAAAAGTTTTGAAATTACGCTTGAACAGAGTGGAAAATTATTGAGAAAGTGTTTAGCTCCGTATTATGCAAGTAAAAAAATTGTTGATGGTTTTGCATTTAAAGATTTGTTCCGAGAAGCCCACAAACACTCTCTATTAACGGAAGAAGAAGTAAATCGTTGGTTTATGTATCGAAACAATCGAAATAATACTGCGCATGATTATGGCAAAGCTTTTGCCGAAGAAACATTAAAGTTGATGGATAGTTTTCTAAAAGACGTATATCGTTTGAAAGAAGTTATTGAGCATGAGTAGACTTTTTTTGAAATCTGAATATCGTCAAATGTTGACAGATATTTTTGATAAATATTGTCCAAAAGCTGAAATTTGGGCTTACGGAAGTCGTTTGAATGGGGATGCACATTCTGGTAGTGACCTTGATTTGGTTGTAAGAAATTTTAATTCTGATGACATATATTTGTTTGAATTAAAGGAGATTTTTTCAGATAGTGATATTCCATTTGTTGTTGATATTCATGAATATCAATACTTACCAAGATCTTTTCAGGAAGAAATTGAAAAAGATTATGAAGTTATTTATCCTATTTCAAAATCTTAGTTCCCATGTAAAATTCTTACTAGGAAATAGAAACATTTTTGCCAGTTTAATAAATATATTATAAATGCGATTATTACAACGAGTGTTCCTAATATATTGTTTGCGGTGTTTTCTTCGTCTAGTCCCGCAAATGAAGTCGGAATAACTGTTTTGTCCAATATTTTTACTAACTTTTTCAATGTTTTTGCAAATTGGATATTTACATTATATTTTGTACCGTCGTTGAGATAGATTATAATATCTGTGTTTGTGAATTTTTCTGATGATATAGGCGGAAATGGTTTGTTGGCATATTCAACGATATCAATGATTTTTATGTCCGCAAATTTGAGTTTTATTGAGTTGTTTAATCTTAAAATTTCGTTGTCTAAGTCAAGTGAAAGCAATTTATATTTGCCAAAATTCCATTTTTTTATAACTATTTTGTTGAAAATAATCCATAAATTGAAAAGAATTATTGTTGTGTAAAGTATAAAGTTTGTGAATGGAAAAAATGAGCGAAAAGGCTCTAAACTTTGATGTAATACAAGTATTAGGCAAATATTTGCCCCTAATATGATTTTAATATTTGGATTGAATATAATTGAATTTTTTAGTAATAATTTGAAATTTTTTACGCTCATTTATATATTATAATGGTAAATTTATATGTTTGCAAAAAGTTTATAATTCAATTCCTTCAAAAAATTTTTCCATTGGAATGTCAAGAATTTTTGCCATCTTGAATAGTGCAATTGCAGTCGGAGATGTCAAACCCTGTTCAAGTTTGCTAACATAGCTCAAACTCATATCTATCAATTCTGCAAATTGTTCTTGTGTAATGTTTTTGCGAATACGTTCGATTTTGATATTTCTTCCTAATTTGTATTTTAATTCATCAGCCATGTCAAAATTATATAATCTTGACAATGTTTTAATAAGTGAATATAATGATAATAGTATCAATATATTGATACTGAATAACAACATGTTGATAGGAGCTTATTAAATGAAATTTAAAGCATTTACTTTAGCGGAGGTTTTAATTACTCTTGGAATTATTGGCGTTGTGGCTGCATTGACGATGCCATCTTTGATTGAAAACCATCGTAAAAAAGAAGTGGTGACCAAATTGAAAGCTTTCAATTCCATAATGGGGCAGGCTTTTCAGATGTCAAAAGAAGAAAACGGCGATTGGGACACATGGGATGGTAATAGATTCGGATTTGGAGGGGATGGTTATGATTGGACAAGTGGTGACGGAGAAAAACAATTAGAATGGTTGCAAAAATATGTTTTGCCATATATGAAAGTAACTGAAACTACCACAAAAGGGAAATATGCAATAGTTGGTTTGCCTAATGGTACTGGATTTTCAAACTATAATCAAATATACTTTTTCTGTCTAAAATTTAAGGATTGTAAGCAAACGACTGAAACTTGGAACAGCAGAGATAGATTTATATTTGAGTTTAGTAATAGTAAAGGTTTTATAACTTACGGTGGAAATTATTCATCAAGAGAAGATATTATGAATGGTAGTGGGTCTATGCATGCTTGCAATAAGACAAAAGGAAAAGGTTTATGCGCTAAATTGATTGAATACGATGGATGGGAAATTAGAAAAGATTATCCGTGGTAAAAAAGGGAGGATTAATCCCTAACGGGACAGCACCCATCCCTAGCCCTTCCCTCTTATAAGGGAAGGAACTTTTTTCATAGGATTGAAGTTATTTCTAACCTTCTGCAACAACAGTTGTAAGAAGTTCTCCATAACTGTTCATAGAACCGTCTGTTTCTTCTACAACGTAGTTATAACCTTCTTTTCCTGCGATTGCTTTTTCTGCTTTTTCCAAAGCCTCATCGTAATCTTTTGTTTCAGCTACTAATGTTTTTGAAAATTCTGATTTGTTTTTGATTGTGTAAATATGGTACATAGTTTTACCTCCTCTTTACTATTCGTTTTTATCCATTTTTTCTTTTAATTCTAACACTTCATATTTAAGTCTGTTGAGTTCGCATTTTATCGGGTCAGGTATTCTGTTGTGCATTAAAACTCCGTTTTTATCTCTGAATTTTTGATGAACAATTCTTCCCGGAACTCCGACTACTGTTGAATAATCAGGAACATCTTCCATAACAACAGAACCTGCGCCTACTCTTACATAATTCCCTAAATTTATATTTCCGAGAACTTTTGCACCTGCTCCGACGATTACTCCATTCCCTAATGTCGGGTGACGTTTGCCGTGTTCTTTACCTGTTCCGCCAAGCGTTACTTGTTGATAAATTAACACATCATCGCCGATTTCTGTAGTTGCGCCGATTACAACACCTTCTCCGTGATCTATAAAAAATCTTCTGCCTATTTTGGCAGCCGGATGAATTTCAATTCCTGTGATAATCCTTGTTATGTAAGAAATAATTCTAGGGATTAGTGGAATATGCCATTTGTATAATCTGTGTGCAAAACGATAAGCAATAAGTGCGTGCAATCCAGGATAGCACAATATTACTTCTAGGAGGTTTTCTGCGGCAGGGTCTTTGTCGTAGATAACCTGAATATCTTCTTTGACTTTTGTTATGCCACGTTTTATGATTTTGAACATATTTTCTCCGAGTTTTATATTGGCTGGATTGCCACGCTATGCTCGCAATGACGACTAATTTGCTTATTTCTGTAAAAGACTTTGCATCTTAGCATCCTAACCTCTATGCCTCTTATTTTATTAATTTTGCAAATTTTCTTTTGCCTGCTTGTAATACTACACTGTCTTCAAAGTTAAATGTATAAGCCATATCGGTGATTTTTTCGCCATCAACTTTTACACCGCCACCTTGAATTAGACGTTTGGCTTCACCTTTGCTTGCAGTGAATTTTAGTTCTACAAGTACATCAAGAATACCTTTTCCGTTCATTCCTGAAACTTCTTGAATATCATCAGGAATACCTTTGTTTGAAACAACATTAATAAACGCATCTTGACCACGTTTTGCGCCGTCTTCTCCGTGATATTCTGCAGTGATTGTGTAAGCTAGTTTTAGCTTGATGTCACGAGGGTTTACAGAACCTTCGGCGATTTGTTTGTCAATTGTTTCAAGTTCTTCTTTTGTCGCATCTGTAAGTAAGCTATAATATCTTGAAATCATATTGTCAGGAATGCTCATCAATTTGCCGAACATATCGTTTTCACTATCAGTAAGTGAGATACAGTGTTCCGGGTATGTTTTTGACATTTTCACAACACCGTCTGTGCCTTCTAGTAGCGGTAAAAGCATTACTAATTGCGGATATTTTTTGCCATAAGCTGCTTGAATATCTCTGCCTAAAAGGGTGTTAAATCTTTGATCTGTTCCGCCTAATTCAATGTCAGAATCTATTGCTACAGAGTCATAAGCTTGCATTAGCGGATAGAAAAATTCGTGAATAGCGATTGGTCTGCCATCTGCATAACGTTTTGCAAAATCATCTCTTGTCATCATTTGTGCAACCGTTACGTTAGAAGCAAGTTTTAATAAATCAATAAAACTCATTGAATGTAGCCAATCAGCGTTGTTTACAACTTCTGCTTTTGTAACGTCCAAAACTTTTGACATTTGATCAAAATATGATTGAGCGTTTTCAGCAACTTGTTCTTTTGTAAGGGCAGGTCTTGTTTCTGATTTGCCTGATGGATCGCCAACCATTGCAGTTGCGCCACCTACGATTAAAACAATTTTGTGACCCAAATTTTGAAATTCTTTAAGTTTTCTCATAACAACAGTGTGTCCCAAGTGCAAGTCCGGTCTTGTCGGATCCATACCTAGTTTTACTCTTAGAGGGGTGTTTGTATCGTGTGCGTGTTGAAGCTTTATTGCAAGTTCTTCAATTCCACCCGGTAGAACTTCTGCGTTACGAGTTAAGTGTTTTGCTTGTTCTATAAATTCACTTCTTATTTCCATTTCAATTCTCCATATTAATATTTCTCAATAAGTTTATTATAGCATGCGCAAAAAATTTTTTTACGGGTTTTAAAAATGCTATGGATAAAATTAATAATATAAGTTTTACAGGAATTAAAAATATTGCGGCATGTCAATTTAAAAGAAACGAACAATCTTTTTCTACTGCATTATCAATGTGTTTGACAGATGATTTTAATGGCAAAGACCTTTCAGAATTTCATTCGATGGTTAAAAAAGTTGCAACAAGACCAAACCAGTTCAAGCATTACAATGGAACTGATGTTGTAAATATTGAACATTATGCGCAAAATGATGGCACAGCATTATTTTTGAATGGTGATGAAGTTGAAATCAATGATGAAAATTTGCCGGTTTTATCTTATATTGCCAAAAAGACTAGACAAATATTTCGTTTGCCAAAAGAAAAAATGACTGTAAATGAAGATTATAAAACTCCTGACGAAGTTGGAAAAAATTTAAGATATGGTACAAAATATGTTTTTAAAGATCCTGACCATCCTGATAGAACAGATTTGTATGATGATTGCTTTGATAAGGATGTTGTTAAAGATGTTGCAAAACATATAAATCAAGTTATTCAGAAAAAGATGGAAATTTATTTTGATGTATAAAACAAAAACCGGCTTTTTAGACCGGTTTTTTAATTTGTTTATAGTTGATTTAATTCTTGGCGAAGGTTAGAGATTTGAGTGTTGTAGTATTCTAACCACGTTGTATCCTCGTCTTTTAGAGCAGGTTCGGCTAATGCTCTGATGCGTTTTTTGTCTAATTCTTCCAATTCTTCTTTAATTTCTTGTTTTCGAATTTCGTTTTGGATATTTAGTTGTCGGGTTTGAATTTCGTCTTTAGAAAGTTTTTGCCAAACTCCGTCTTTTTGCTCAAATTCATCTTCTTTTACTGCAATGACTTTATCTTGATACAAGATAATTATTTTGCCGTTGTTTTGTTGGTTTATCAGATTAATCCAGTATTCATCAGAGATTTCAATTGCTCCGTCGAATTTGTTTTCGTAAAATCCGTAATCTTTATTATTTTTTGTTCCGTAATATTTCATATTTTCTCCTTAATAACCTATAACTATCCAGTTTAAGTAAGCAAATTTCCCGCTGCAACCGTAATACAAACCGGTTAAAGATTGTGTTGCAGTGCCGGCATCTGCATATTGAGCCGTACCGTTATATCCGTGTTTTGCAAAAACCGGACAGGCAACTTGGCTATATGCAAGCGGATAGGTGATTTTGGACGAAGTTCCAAATCCCCATTGGATTAAAATTCCGTTTGGCAGTCTGATATATCCCGGATTTGTTTTGGATAAAATCCCTTGTGTGGAATACCATTTGCCCCATTCTTCGTTTTCGTAAGTTCTTGTGAAAATTTCAGGATTTTCTCCGCTACAAATCCAAATTTGTGTAATAACAGAATTTTCATCTCCTGTGACGACAAGAGAGCCGGCATCATCTTTTGGGATATTTGTCGGAGTGTAAAGGGTTGAAAATATGTATGTCCCTCTGGTTTTGTAGTCGTTCAAATCAGTATCGGGTTCTGTGACGGTGTGTTCGATGTTCAGATCTGTTTTGTCGGCTTTTTCGTTTAGTGTTTTGTTAATTGTTTCAATATCATTTGCTGCAGAATTTTTATTTTGTTCAATAAAATTTGCTAGTGAAATGAAATTGGCGTTTACTTCATCTGCTTTGGCTTTTGTACCCGGAACAAATGAGTAAGGTATCATTGAATTAGTCATATTATCCTTTCTGACTAATTTAATGAATTTTGTATTTCGGCGTTTGATACTCTATTATACCATAGGATTGCAAAATCCGTCAATGTTGTGGTATTATCAACGTATGGCAATAGGTGTTGATATTGAAGATATAAATAGATTTGTTGGAAAATCCGAAGATTTTCTTAACCGTATTTTCACTCCTTTAGAGCTTGAATATTGTATGAAGTATTCAAAACCGGAAAGTCATCTTGCTGCTCGTTTTTGTGCAAAAGAGGCGGTTGTAAAGGCTTTGACTGCATTGAATATTTTAAATGTTTCGTATAATGAAATCGAAGTTTTTCATAACGAAAATCAATGTCCGCAAATTCGTATCTTAAAAAATCTTGAAAAAAATGTAGTTTTTCAAGTAAGTTTGTCGCACGATAGATCGAAGGCTATTGCGTTTGTTACTGCTGAAGTGCAATAGCGTTTTGTTTTTTATATGAGCCTAAAAATCTTAAATGGGTTGTTTTTTCTTTAACCTGTTGAATTGCGTGCATAATTTTAGGGTTGTGAATATGCCCGTCAAAGTTTACGATAAAAATGTATTCCCCAAACTTGTGTTTTGAAGGTCTTGATGCGATGTATGAAAGGTTAATATGGTTTTCCATAAATATGTTCAAAACATTCAACAATGCACCGGGTTTATTTTCGGTTGAAAAAGCTAAAGATGTTCTATCATTGCCTGTTTCTTCTGTTTCAAAATCGCCGATTAAGATAAATCTTGTTTGGTTAGTTTTGTCGTCATTTATATTTTCTTTTAAGATATTCAAATTATATGTTTCAGCGGTTTTTGCGCTACCAATTGCAGCGTATGTAAGATTGTAGTTTTGCAAGCTGCGAGCGGCTTCTGCTGTGCTTGGTGCTTCAATAATATTTACGTTAAACGGCATTTCGTTATGAATAAAATCTTGACATTGCGCAAGTGCTTGCGGATGCGAAATTATTCCTGTGATTGATGAAAATTCTGTTGTTCTTGCCAACAAACAGTGATTAATCGGCATATAACATTCAGAAAGAATTTTGACATTCGGATTTTTAGTAACCATAAGATTGTCAAGACTTTCTCTTACAGTGCCTTCAATAGAGTTTTCTACTGCCAAAACTCCGAGAGAATTTTCGTTTTCATCAACATATTCAACTACTTGTCTAATTGTTTGGAGTGGAGTTGGGTATGCGCTTATGTTAAATCGTTTGCAAAACTTATCTTTTGCCATCTCTGTAAAAGAGGCTTGTGGTCCTAAATATGCGATAGTTTTTACGGTTTCTAAATTTAACATTTGCGATTACTCCTTATTTTTTATATGATTATAGCAGATAGATAATATTGAGGCAAGATTAATGAGTGAAATTAAATTTGGAACAGATGGCTGGAGAGCAGTCGTAGGAAAAGACTTTAACGAAGAAAATGTTAGAACGGTTACAAAAGCTATAGGAAAATATGTTTACGACAATTTTGGGTTAGATAAAGAAATTATTGTCGGCTATGATCCTCGCAATATGGCTTTGGAATATGCTGAACAAACTGCTGAACAGTTGGCAGAATACGGTTTTAAGGTTTTTATCTCAAAAAAAGTTATTCCAACTCCAGTTTTGGCATATAATGCAAAACATTTGAATGCGTGCGCAGTAATGTTTACGGCATCTCACAACCCTCCTGAATATTTGGGAATAAAATTTATTCCGGATTATGCCGGTCCTGCAACCTCTGAAATTACGGATGAATTAATGTATAATCTCCATGCCAATTTCAAAACTTTAGGTAACGGTTCTGTTACAAAATACAATTTTGCGCCTGATTATTTCGCTCATATAGAAAAATTGATTGATTTCAAAAAAATCAAAACACTTGATAAAAATATAATTTTTGATGGCTTGTATGCTGCTAGTATCGGATATTTTGACAAATTGTTGGATATAAATGAGATTAAGTACGATAGTTTGCACATGTTCCATGATACTAATTTTGGTGGCGGAATGCCTGAACCGAAGCCAAAATATTTGAAAGAATTGATTGAAAAAGTTAAATCAACTTCAAATTCTGTCGGGTTTGCAAATGATGGTGATAGCGATAGATTTGGCGTGATTAATGAAAATGGAGAATATGTTTCTCCAAACGAGATTATTTCAATACTTTTGATGCACTTGAAAAAGCACAAAAATTATTCAGGTGCATTGGTAAAAACAGTTGGGGCAAGCCTTTTGTTAAACAAAGTTGCTGAAAAATTGGGTGTTGAAGTTATTGAAACTGCTGTTGGATTTAAACACGTTGGTGAAGCGATGAGAAAATTCAATCCGATTATTGGTGGTGAAGAATCAGGCGGATTGAGTATTCAAGGTCATATTCCTGAAAAAGACGGTATTCTCGCAAACTTGCTTATTTTAGAGGCTATGGCTTATGAAAATAAATCGCTTGTAGAACTTCAAAAAGATTTGTATGACTTTGTCGGTTGTAAATTCTATAACGACAGAATTGATAAACGCCTTGAAAATGTTGAAGAAATCAAACCGGTTTTGGAAGAATATAAAAATAAGACAGAAATTGGCGATTTCAAAGTAAAATCAATTGATACAAAAGATGGTGTGAAGCTTTATTTTGACGACAATACAAGTTGGGTTCTTGTCAGACCGAGTGGAACAGAGCCGTTGTTGAGAATTTATTTTGAAAGCGATAGCGTAGAAAAGTTAGAAAAATTAAGAGCGGTGTTGCAGGGTTAAATTAGATGCAAAGATGCTTTGAGGCAAAGATGCGCAGTCTGTATCAAAGAAGGCAATAAAGCGATAAGATTTGGTTGGCTACATAGCATAAATCTCATTATTTCAATTTGAATGGGATTACTACGTCGCTACGCTCCTCGTAATGACATTAACACCTACACTCTTTTAAATAGGTTTTTAAAAACTTCTTTAAAACCATGTTCTTCCATACATTCTTTTATATTAAATAATACAGAATCGTGGTTGCCGATTGCAAAAAGACTTTCAGGTTTTAATTTTTGCTGAGCAAGTTTTATAAATTCTTCAATTTTATTATCTTCAAAATATCCTAAAATATTACGACAAAATAGCATTGTGTTGGAGTTGTCGTTAATTTCTAAGATTTTTTTGAACATGTCTCCTTGATTGAATTTAACATTTTTGGTTAAAACTGATTTTGCTTTTGATGTTTCGACGGTTTTTGCATCGTATGGATGTCTGTAGTCGTTTGGAATATTCAATTTTTTATCGTTTTTTGAAAAATCAAAATATTTGTTATAATCAAATGTATTTATTTGTAACATAACTCTATCATCTAAGCTTGTATTGATATAGCCACTATTAGCGGCTTTTAAAATTTCTTCATCAATATCATAAGCTTGGATTGGAAAGAATTTTTTTATCCCCTTATTTTTTTGTGGACTTTCGTGAAGTGAAATAATGTCTGTATAAGCTTCCGAACCGTCAGATGCTGCAAACATAATCGTATTAACTTTTTCTTTGTCTTTAAAATGGTTTATTTGAAATTTAGCAAGTCTGTCCCAATCCATATCTTCTCGAAACAACCAACTGTTGCAGCCGTATTCTTCGCCGTCTTTTGCGATATAACGTCTGTTTGTTGAGCCGAATGAGAGATTGTTATTTATAGAATTTATTTTCATATAAAAATAAAAACACCTAAAAATATTTTTTGTTACCAAATTAAATGAAAATTATTATAAAAATAAACGAAATAATAAATATAGTAATCCCATTGGGCTACGGTTAATATATAATAGATCACGAGCTTTTTCTCTGCCATATTCATTTGCTATTTCTTCATCTTGGGCTTCTTTATAAAATCTCTCTACATCAATATCGTTATTATTTGGCTTGTATTCTACTGGAACTACTTTTTTAGATTTTGAAAATTTGGAACGAACAATTTCAAATTCTCCATTATCAAGAAATAATCCGCCACATTTGTAACAAGTATCAATTTGAACTCCAAACGCTCTTGTTTTTGCCATTGGCGTTCCACAAGCCGGACAAATTCTTGTTTTGGTTTCATCTACAGGCATGAAGTTTTTATTAGAAAGAGCTTGTTTGATTTCTGAAATATCCGCATCTTTTTCGCTAAATTCTTGGATTTCTTTATTATCAAAAAATATTCCACCGCATCCATTTGCGCAAATATCAATGTTTATACCTTTATCGGCAATAAATATTTTTTGCATCTCGTTTCCGCAAGCGGGACATTTTATTATTTTTTCTGTATCACCCATTATAAATTCTCCATTGCTCTAATTATTATGATAATAAGTTTTATATAATAAAAAACCTCCTTTTAAGGGAGGTTTTTTAATGTTTATATTAGATGTGCTAATTATTTTGTTTCTGCGCTTTCAGACAAGTTTTTTAAAATTGTATAAGACGCATCCCATCCGTTCAAACCGCCAGTAGCTTTGTATTTAGCGATTTGTTTAGCTCTTTCTTTTTTAAGTTTAGCTTGTTCTTTTTGGAATTTAGCTAATTTAGATTTGTTAGAATTTCTTTCATTGATTGTTGGTTGAACGTAAGCTAAGAAATTTTTGTATTCTTGGCAGTTGTAGCCGGCTTTAACTTTAGATGGGTAGTTGTATGACAAGTAATCATAAATATACATTGTACGTCTAAAGTTGTTTGGTTGGCTTTTTAGAATATCTAAAGATGTTCCAGGTTGTTTGCCCAAAACAACAATCATTGCTAGTGGGTTGTAACCAGCTTGTATCATCAAGTCAACACCTGTAATATCAGCGTTCATTTTGTCTTTTTCAGACATATTTTTTAGAGATAATTCATTTGCGATTAAAGCAGTGTTTTCAAGGCTCGTATCTGTAAAGTTGCCAGCTAGAGCTGAGGTTACGTTAGATACAAATTTTTTCTTAGATGCGTTAGCATTGATTACAACACCGATTTGTTGAGCGATTACGGCTGCAACTTCGTTGTCGTTGCCTGTGTAACCCAAATCTGTTTTTGGAATGTAAAGTTCATTGTTAGAGTTTGATGTGCTATTTGTAACATCTGTTTCTGTTACAACAAACTTTGTAGTTGATGGCAAGCTGTTTTTTGTCAAAACTTGTTTTCCTACTGTTGGAACTCTGTCAACTGCACTCCATGTTGCAGCTAGTGACGGAGTTGCTAGAGATGCTGCCAAAAATAATGATAAAATAATTTTTTTCATTTTTTTACTCCTATCTTAATCCGTAAACCTAAATTTTATTAATGCAATTATAGCATGAATACCATCACGCCATGTTATTTTTTTACCTTCTGAAAATTCTCTACCGTAGTAAGAAACAGGAAGTTCATATAACCTTGCGCCTCGTTTCAAGACTTTTGCCGTAATTTCCGGCTCAAAGTCAAATCTGTTTGATTTTATTTCAATTCCTTTGATAAAATCAGCTTTAAATGCTTTGTAACAAGTTTCCATATCGGTCAAAGTTGAGCCGTATAGAATATTTGTTAACAAAGATAAAAATTTGTTACCTAATAAGTGATGGAACATAAATGAGCGAGAAGGTTTTCCGCCGGAAAGTCTTGAGCCGTAACAAACATCTGCCCTGCCATCAAGTATTAGTTTTACGAGTGGCTCATAATCAACCGGATCGTATTCCAAATCCGCATCCTGAATTACAATAATGTCACCTGTTGCTTCTTTAAATCCTGTTTTAAGTGCTGCCCCTTTACCTTGATTGAAGTCGTGATACAAAACTTTATACGGATATTTTGAATATAAATCTCTTGTTCCGTCGGTTGAGTAATCATCAATTAGGATAATTTCTTTTTCAAGTTCGCAAAAATTTGCCTGCTCAACTTTTTCCAAAATCTTATCCAATGTATTGACTTCATTATATACAGGAATAAGTATTGTAATTTTTTTCATCAAACCACCTATAAAAAAATTTGTATTATTCTCAAAAATATTGTACAATAAAAACATAGAGATGTAAAAACTGATATTTATATATACAAGGGTTAAGAAAGAAGATGGAAAACAACGGTACGGAAATTATAAAAAAAGGTTTAGCGTATTTGGAGGACAAGGATTACGATAACGCAATCACTGCTTTTACTTCTGCAAGAGAGGTTTTTAAAGATAATCCGCAATATTTGTCTGTGAGTATGAGCCTTTTAGGAATGGCACTTTATCTCAAAGATAAGAACAATTATGCAGAAGTTTTGGATATGTTGAATGATGCTCAATATATGGCAGAATTTGCAAAAAGTAGTACTGCAAAAATCGCTAATGAATATGCAAAAGGTACTGTTGATTTTGGAGAAAATGCTAAAGATACTGCATTATTGCATTTTGAGAGTGCAAAAAATCTTTCTATGGTTGCAGGTGATGAATTGTCAATAATGGGTTATGTTTTGACAAGGATTAAACAGTTGAAAAACGGAATGGATTTTTCATTGCCGATAAAAAGCGATCCGTTGGTTTCGCTGGTAAAAATAGGGCGTTCAATCACTGCTGTAACTGATATTGATGTGTTGTTGAAGGTTATCGCAGAAGAAACAAAAATTGCTATTCAGGCAGACAGATGTACAGTTTTTATGCTTGATAAGGATAGAAATGAACTTTGGAGCAAAGTTGCATTAGGATTGGGAAGTCAAGAAATTAGATTTCCGGCAGATAAAGGCTTAGCAGGATATGTTGTAAAAACCGGTGAGCCGTTGAATATTCCTGATGCTTATAATGATCCACGTTTTAATCCTGATATTGATAAAGAAACCGGTTACAAAACAAAGACAATTCTTTGTATGCCTATCAAAAATAATAATCAGGAAATTATCGGTGCTTTTCAGGTGCTTAACAAAAACAATGGAGTGTTTACTAAAGGTGATGAAGATTTGCTTGTTGCAATCGGCGGAAGTGCTTCTATTGCGCTAGAAAATGCTCAGTTATTTGAACAACAAAAGGAATTGTATAAAGAACAAAAGATTTTGTTTGAAAGTTTTATTGATACGCTTGCAACCTCAATCGATGCCCGTGATAAGATTACGGCAGGTCATTCAAGCCGTGTAAAACTTTATTCAATGTTGCTTGTTGATGCTTTGGATTGCGATGAAAAATATAAAGAAATCGTTGAAAAAGCTGCAATTCTTCACGATATCGGTAAAATCGGTATCAGAGATTCTGTTCTTCAAAAAGAAGGAAAATTGACAGATGAAGAATACAAGCATATTCAAGAACACGTGAAAATTACTCACGACATTTTGGAGAAAATTCACACGTCAGAAGATTTTAAACAAATTACCGAAATAGCTTGCTCTCACCACGAAAAATATGATGGTTCAGGATATTACAGACATTTGAGTGGTGAAGATATTCCTTATGGCGGAAGAATTTTGGCGGTTGCAGATGTATTTGATGCGATTACGTCAAAACGTCACTATCGTGATAAAATGCCTATTCAAAACGTTATTGATATATTGATTTCAGGCAAGAATAAACATTTTGATGGAAATTTGGTCGATACATTCTTGAAAATTCCTGTAGATAAAATTATTTTGGTTTTCTTAACAGAAAATCATCATATCTTTAAAGATGAGGATAGAGAAGTTTTGAGCTATTATAATTTATTTGATATTTACAATTTTATCATTAATGAAAATTCAACGGATGAACAAAAACATATTGCAGAATTGTTTAATTTTTACTATTCTGGGAATGTAAAATAAAGAGAGGGTTGTTGTTATTTTAATGCACAAATTAGCTAGTACAATTGTTATAACAGTTTGTTTGTCGGCTCCTGTTTTGGGAGAAGGTTTTGATGCAATTCAACCGGCAAACCCATTTGTGCCACAACCAATTCCTGTTAATACGATTGCAATTCCGTTGAAAAAAGCAACTTTAACTCATAATAGTATTCATAACCAATATGTGATTGCATTTGACAGATTTATGCAAAGTAATGTCAAATCTGCGTATATGGATTTTAAAGTCCTTATTGAAACTATGGATGAAAACGATTATGCGTATATGAAGATGGCGGAAAATATGTCAGATATCGGATTTTTCGGACTTGCAGATTTGGCGGCATCAAAGATTGAAGATAAAGCGTTATCAGACTTTTTGATTGGCGATATCAATTTGTATTACGGAACTTCAAAAAAATTAAAACAAGATGATGAAATCTATTTAGGCGAGATTTTTTCAAACATAATTTATAATGATCAAAGCAGAGAGGCTACGTCAGAATTGGTTAAAAATACTGTACTTATGACAAATTCTGATTATGCAAATTATCTTGCGGCATTGGGGTATTTAAAATCAAATGATTTTGTTGAGGCTGGAAATTATATCGACACAGCTATAAAAATGAACCCACAAAATTTGAATTATAAAAAGTTGAAAGCAGAAATTTTATCACAAGGTAAAAAACCGCAAAATGCTTTGAAAATGGTGGATTACATAAAAGCTCAAAACCTTTATACAGCAGATTTTTCAAAGAAAGTTAAATCTCTTGAACAATATGTTTTGTATAAATCTCAAAAAGATTATTCCGAAAAAATGTATCATTTGGGATACTATTATTACTATGAAAACGAGTATGCAAAAGCTTTAAGAACTTTGCAAAGTTCTTTAACAACCAAAAAGAAACATAACAAAGAAGTTTACGCAATATTATCAAGAGTTTACTACGATATGCAAGAGTACGAAAAAGCTCAAGATACCGCAATGAAAGCATACAAATTAGATAGCGGAAATACGACAACACTTCTTGTTTTAGGAGATTTGAGTTTTAGAAATGCTGATTACAAAAACGCTCTAAAATATTACAAATCAGCAGAGGCAACTGACAAAACATCTTCAATTTGTTCTGTAAAAGTTGCACAAACATACGAACAATTAGGCAAAGAAAAGAAAGCTATTGATATTTATGAAAGAATTTTGAAATCATATTCTGATAGCTTTGTTGCGTATTACAAAATTGCACTAAAAGACAAGTCAAAAGAAATTGCCTATCTGAAAAAAGCAGTTGCGATAAACATGAATTACAAAGACGCATGGATAGATTTGGGTCGTGTAGAAATTGAATGTGGAAACTATTTTGAGGCGAAAAAATATCTTGGCGTTGCAAACTATATTGACGAAAACGATTTTAGATATTATTATTATCAAGGATTGATTGCAAAAAATCAGGGACTTAAACAAGATGCACAAAGGTATTTCAAAAAATCGTTGCTTTTAAACCCTGATTACATCCCGACAAAAGAGGAATTAAGTATATGAAGAAAAATATTCTGATAGTTGAAGATCACGAACTTACTCGTTTTGGCTTGAAAACGACTTTTGAAAATGTTGATTTTGTAGAAAATATTTATGAAGCAGATTCGGCAGAAACAGCTATTCAGATATTTAACAACAATAATATTGATATAATTATCATGGATTTAGGTTTACCTAATATGAACGGAATTGAGGCTACAAAACAAATTCGTTCCGCAAACAAAGATGTAAAAGTTATTATACTTACCTCTCATAATGATGAAAAAGAGGTTTTAAACAGCTTGAAAGCCGGTGCAAATGCTTATTGCTCAAAAGAAATTAATCCGCAAAGATTGATTGAAGTTGTTCGCTCTGTCGCAGATGGTGCGGCATGGTTTGACCCTAGTATTGCGCATATTGTGCTAAAAGCCAGTGCAAATTCTACATCATTTGAAACAAATGAAACAGACAACAGGAAAAATTATGATTTGACTTCTCGTGAAGCTCAAATTTTGAAACTTATGACCGAAGGCTATAGTAATATGGAAATTGCGCAAATTTTGGTTATAAGTATAAATACTACAAAAGCCCACGTTGCAAATATTTTGCAAAAACTTGAAGTTGATGACAGACTTCAAGCAGCTCTAAAAGCCCTTAAAAATAAAATTGTATAAGGATTGATAAAATGCCGGAATTAACGAAGGTTTTACTGGTTGACGACAATTCTAAATATTTAAAAGACGCTCTGCCTTTTTACGGATACGAAGTAACTACGGCACACGATGGCGTTCAGGCATTGAAGGAACTTTTTGATAACAACAAAAATTTTGATATTGTTCTTCTTGATGTTATGATGCCAAATATGAACGGATGGCAAACATTGAAAGAAGTTCGTTCAAATGAAAATACAAAACATTTACCCGTAATTATGCTTACGGCAGTTAATGAAGAAGAAAAAATGGTTGCCGGTTTAAAAATTGGTGCAGACGATTATATCGTAAAACCGTTTATCTTGCCGAACCTTTTAGCTAGGATGGAAGCCGTTATTAGGCGTTCAAAATGGCAAAGTGTTCCGGTTAAACAATTCCCCAAAAAAGATTTGCCACCGGATTTGTTAACATCAAAAGAAAAAGAAGTGTTAGAAATGGTTGCAAATGGGGCAAGTAATAAACAGATTGCAGAAAAATTGTTTGTAAAAGAGGTTACGGTAAAAACACATTTGAACAGTATTTTCAAAAAATTAAAAGTAACAAATAGAACGCAAGCTGTGCTTGTAGCAGGCTATTTGCACGAAGGTAATTAAGTTTTACTTTAACCGCAATAACAAAATTTATAATAAAGTAGGTTGGGTTTTCAGCCCAACATCGAAAATTCTAAATCATAAATTATAAATAAAGGAGAAATAAATGATAGATTATACAAAAGAAGAATTAGTTGAATTATTGAGAAAAAATCCCGAAAAATTTAATGAATGGAAAGTTGAACAAGAAGAAGTTGATTTGTCTGAAGTTGATTTTTCAGGTATTAATTTGTCAGAAATCGATTTTACTGATGCGGATTTAAATTCAAGTTCTTTTGCGGATTGTAATTTATCATTTGTAAACTTTACAAACACAGATTTGACATCAGTTGATTTTACAAGAGCAAGAGTTTTGGAATGTGATTTTACAGACGCATTGTTGACTGGTGCAGATTGCAGTTATGCAGAGATGACATATTGTAATTTCTCTGATTGCGATATGGCAGGCTGTATTTTGTCAGAAACTGATTTGAGCAATTCTGATTTGACCGCATCACTTAATTTGAATGCTTCTCGACATGACGAAGATACTGTTTGGCCAGATGACGATATGTTGCCGGATGGTTTTGATGGCTCAAACCACAAGGATTTATCCGCACTTCAAGACGACGAAGACGAAGTTTCATCAGATTGGTAATGTGTTATTAAGATGCCTAGATGCAAGGAGGCATAGAGGCGAAG
>CALEJY010000313.1 GCA_937898445.1 uncultured Candidatus Melainabacteria bacterium
TCTTTTGGATGATTATGGCAGGTTTCTTTTCAATGGCGTTGAAGTTTGCAGAAGTATTGTTGGGCTTGAAGTTCAGAAAAGTTAATCCTGATGGGACTATTGCCGGCGGACCTATGTATTATATCGAAGGTGCGTTGAAAAATAATAAATATATCGGAAAATTTGCGCCGCATTTGTCTAAAATTTATGCTATTTGTTGCGTTTTTGCGATGATTGGCGGATGGAATTTATTCCAAATTAATGCAATGACAACGCAGATTACAGAAGTTACCGGCGGTGAAAATAGTTTCTTTGCTAATCAAAGTTGGCTTTTAGGGTTGATTGTTGCCGTAATTACTTATTTTACGATTATTGGCGGAATTAAGGCTATTGGAAAATTTACTTCGAAAGTTACGCCTGTAATGTGTACTTTGTATGTAATGACTGCTTTTGCGGTTTGTTTATATAATATTGGTCATGTACCTCATACGGTTATGATGATTTTGAAAGAGGCGTTTGAACCTCGAGCTATGGCTGGCGGAATGTTTGCGTGTATGCTTTGGGGATTTAGACGTGCAATGTTTGCAAACGAATCAGGGTTGGGAACGGCTCCGATTGCTTTTTCGGCAGTTAAGACGAATAATGCGGTGGCACAGGCTTTTATTGCCATGCTCCAACCGTTTGTTGATACTGTAATTGTTGGTTCTGCAACAGCTTTTGTAATCGTTGTTTCCGGTGAATATTTACATACGTCAGGAATTGCTGGGATTGAATTGACATCAAAGGCGTTTGGTTCTGTATGCCCGTTCTTCCCGATATTGTTGACTTTGATGGCTAGTTGCTTTGTTTTGTCAACAATGTTGTGCGGATCTTATTACGGAATTAAGGCGTGGAATTATTTATTTGGCGAAACAAAATTGACAACGAGAACTTTTCAGGTTATATATTGTATATTCATAATTATCGGTTCAGCCATGAACTTTACAAGTATAATTAATTTATCAGACGCATTTACTTTGTTTTTGGCAGTTCCAAACTTAATAGCAGTATTTATGTTATCAGATGTAATTATGAAAGAACTGAAAAGATATTGTAGAAAATATAACGTAGGTTTATTTAAAAATAATAACGAGGAGAGAGAGAATGATGAAGAAAGATTGTCTGGAGATAGTAAGATCTAAGTGCGAAAGCTGCAAAGCTTGTGCATTGGGTGCAACAAGAAATAACATAGTTTTTTCTGACGGTAATCCTTCAACTGCAAAAATCGTACTTATCGGAGAAGCTCCGGGAGAAATGGAAGATGAAACAGGCAGACCGTTTGTTGGTAGAGCCGGACAACTTTTGAATGATTTTCTTAAAGAAGCCGGTATTTCAAGAGACGAAGATGTTTATGTTATCAATACCGTAAAATGCAGACCTCCGAAAAACAGAGTTCCTTCTGATGAAGAAAAAGCATCTTGCAGAAAATTTTTGAATGCGCAAATTGATATTATCAATCCTAGAGCTATCGTTTTGTGTGGCGCAACTGCTTTGAAATCATTTGTTGAACTTGATAAAAAACAAACTATTTCTAAAGTTAGAGGTCAATGGATGACAATTAACGTTGATGGTAAAGATTATAGAGCTATCACAATTTTCCACCCATCATATTTGTTGAGAAATCACTCATTGGATGAAGGTTCTCCAAGAAGATTGATGAAACAAGATTTGGCTAATATTAAAAACGAAATTTTAGCTGATGTAGATCATTCTCAAGACGACAATCAAGTTGAATATATGAATACTTCAAGAGAAATCGCAATGGTATAGTTTATAAATATATTCTGTATGACGAAAACGGAGAACTTTTAACTTCTCCGTTTTTTTATTTTTTATTCGGAGCTAAGCCCGGTTCTAGGTCTGAACCTGTTACGAGTTTTCTGAAAGCAAATTGAGCTTTTGGTAAAGCATAAGCAAGTAAAAAGCTGCTTATTGCAACATTTGAAATTATGTTTGCGGATTTTGCGATTTTTGCTTTTTTAATAAATGATTTGATGTCTTTTTGTGTAGTTGCTTTTTGCGCAAATTTTTCAATATCATTGCGGAATTTCGCAAGACTTTTGATATTTACGTATTCTTTAGGATCTCGGATGCCGTTATCAAGCATTTTGATTTTTTCAAACTCGTTTGCATATTTTACAAAAAGTGTTTTACTGTTTTTTGTATCATCGACAAATTCTAGCAAATCTTTTGCATTATCTGATTTTGGAAGTTGTAGAGTGTTATTTTGGATTTGTGATAAAAATTCTTTGTCTGCTAAAATCTTCGGATCTAATTCTACACCTGTGATTTTGTTCAACAATTTTTCAATCCATTTTGGTGCAACGTAGTTTAACAACATCATACCAGCCATTTTAAAGCTCAAATCAATTGTTTCGTTTTTGTTTCGTGCGGTTGAAATTCTTCCGATAGCGTAACCTCCGTCTGTTACTGCCATTTTGTCTTGAGAAGAAAAGTTTGCGGCTTTTGTAATCCATGAGCCTGTAAAAGTCGGAGTGGTTGATTTATAAAATCTGTCTTTTTGCGTGAAATTGATTGGATTTTTGAGTTTTTTAGATTGGTTTTCTTGTCTTAATTTTTCGATTTTTTTAGCAGAAGATGCAAAGATTATTTTTGGTAAAATAAACCCCATTGCTAAAATAGGGATAGCGGTAGAAGCTACAAATTTGCCTGCAAGAAGTTTTTCGTATAACTTTTTATTTTCTTTCGCTTTTATTAGGTCTTTAACTGCATCAGGGGCTAAATCTTTGAATTTTTTGATATTGTAATCAATTCCTTGAATATCTTTTTCTTCATTGAAAAGTTTCAAATTTACATTTGGGTTTAATCCCTTAGCTTTAATAAATTTGTTGCATAACCAACCGACAAGCGGAATTCCGCCCAACCATACTGCGGATGATGAGTATTCGTCTAAAAATCTTTCTCTTGCTGCGAGATATGCGATTTCTTTATCATCTTTTTTGTTTTGGTTGTAGGTTAATAAAATTTTTGCAGGAACTTCTATTCCGCAATCACGGACTATTAAAGGGTAAACGCTGCTATTATTTCCGATAGCTGAAATTATGCTTGTTATTGTCATTTGTTTTTATTTTCTCCAATTCTTCTTTTCTGGAAAAAGTATTTACTTTTCCAAATAAAATAGCCTTCCACGCTTTGTTATCCCTGAAAGACTATTTTTTAAGAATTGAATTTATATTATTCTTTAAAAGCGCAACGCATCAATTCATAGTCTTTCAAGGACACTATGATGATGGCGATGATGAAGTTTTAAAGAATTGTTTTTAATCATTATTATTTTCCTTGTTTAAATCATATAATAAAAAATTTTTTCTTACAAGTTTATACAAATTTTTCGTGTTTAAATGCGGGTGCTTGTGGTGTTGTGTCCCTTCTTACGTGGGTTCTGTGAGATAGTAAATCTTTTGTGGTATTTTGCGCCCATAAATTATTCTCAGCTCTTGAGATGTCTTTTTTAGTTAGAGCTAAAAAAGATGATAGAATTTGAGTTCTCATTTTCTTTTTCTCAATTGCTCTTAAATCGGTTGTTTGGAATTCATCTCCTTTTTTGTATTGCAAAATAAGTACATCTTTTTCTGTGTTTGCATCTTTTTTGCTTGTAATTTCTAAAAAATCGCTTCCCCAATTTGCAAGTCGTTCTGTTTGGTCTTGTATATCTTTGACAGCGTCTTCGTAATGATATTTCCGATGAAGATTTTCTGTCATAATATCTTTTAATTTCGGATTTACTTTTACGCCAAAAGATGGACTGGAACAATTGTTGTTTATTTGCATAAAACGATTTTCTCCTATGTGGTGATAAAAGTTTGTGAAGGAGAAATTTTGCTAGTTATTTAATATTATTTAACATCTCGTTAATTTGGTTAATTTTTTCGGTGTCAATATTGTTGATTAAAACGGATTTGTCTTTAGATGTTACGCCTCTAATAATTTCGAAATAGGATTTTGGAACTTTGAATTGCTTAGACAAAAATTCAATTAATGCTTTGTTGGCTTTTCCATCAATCGGTTGTGCGGTAATTTTTACTTTTATTCCATCCGGAGTTTTTATAATTTCATTTTTTGATGCGTTAGGTGAAATTCTCAATTGTAAAACTTGTCCGTCTTTGGTCGCTTTTAGCATTCTTGTAATCCTTATGTATGAAATTAGTAAATTAGACTTGAAAATTTTGAATAAAATCTGTATTATGATTATATCATGAGCGAAAAACCACTTTTTGAAGATATAAAAAAAATATTAATTGAACAAAACAGAGAGCCTGCAGAAATTGAAGAAATTGAAAAAGCTTATCTGTTTGCGAAAAGATTGCACGATGGTCAATATAGAGTTTCAGAAGAACCATATATTATTCACCCTGTTGAGGTTGCGAAAATTCTTGTCGGATTGAAAGTTGATTCTCATACATTAGAAGCTGCTTTTCTTCACGATATTTTGGAAGATACTGATACTCAACCCGAAGAAATTGAAAAACTCTTTGGAAAAGATGTTTTGACACTTGTTCAAGGTGTTACAAAGTTAGGCAAATTGCAGTTTAAATCTAAAGAAGAACGCCAAGCTGAGAACTTTAGACGTTTGTTTATTGCGATGGCTAGTGACATAAGAATAGTTTTCTTAAAGCTTGCAGACAGATTGCACAATATGCGAACTCTTAACTTTATGACTGCTCCTAAACAACAAAAAATTGCTCGTGAAACACTTGATATATTTGCACCTTTGGCAAACCGTTTAGGTATCTATAAGATTAAGGCTGAACTTGAAGATTTGTCTTTGCGTTATTTAGAACCAGACAAATATTTTGAAATCGCTCGTCTTGTTTCTCAAACAAAAGCGGATAGAGAAGCAACTGTAAAAATTCTTATCGATAAGATTTCGCAAGACGTTAAAAAGGCCGGTATAAACGCTCAAATTACCGGTCGTGCAAAACATTATTACAGTATTTACAGTAAAATGAAAAGATTGAATATTGCTTTTCATGATTTGTATGATATTACTGCAGTAAGGGTAATTGTTGATACTGAAAAAGAATGTTATGAAGTTCTAGGACTTATTCACTCGCAATTCAAACCAATTCCGGGAAGATTTAAGGATTATATTGCAATGCCAAAAGGCAATATGTATCAATCATTGCACACATCCGTAATCGGTCCGAAAACAAAACCTTTGGAAGTTCAAATCAGAACTTGGGAAATGCACGAAGTCGCTGAATATGGTATTGCTGCGCACTGGAGATATAAAGAAAAAGGTTCGCAAAAAGCAAATAATCCTACAGATATGCAGTTTTCTTGGATGAGAAAACTTGTTGAATATGACAAAGATATGACTTCTGCTGAAGATTACGTAAATTCAGTAAAATTAGATCTTTTCTCTGATCAAGTT
>CALEJY010000314.1 GCA_937898445.1 uncultured Candidatus Melainabacteria bacterium
ACGCATGAGGTCGCGAGTTCGAGCCTCGTCGTTCCCGCCATTTTAAGAGACTTTTGAAAGTCTCTTTTTTAGTGTCTGATTGACTTTTAGAGAGTTCGAACCTGCCATTTTGAGAGCGACCTAGTCTGTTCATCTCTATTATGTCATAGAATACAGGATACAAGGTTATATCTATGTTTTTGCCTGATGCAATAAAGTTCGAACCAATTATTTCACAAATAGTTCTTTTTTCTGATGGAGTTGCTTCCATGAAAATTTTGCTTGCATTTTTACAGAATTTCAATATTAAATCAGATTGTTTGTAAAATTCATCATCAGCTTTATTTATACATGCAAATTTTTCCAGTAATTGTTCTTTCTCTGCTTTTAACTCTCTATATGCTTGATTCCATAACTCATTTTCAGTAGAATCAGAACTTTTTAGCAT
Organism: uncultured Candidatus Melainabacteria bacterium; assembly: GCA_937898445.1. Lineage (GTDB taxonomy): Bacteria > Cyanobacteriota > Vampirovibrionia > Gastranaerophilales > Gastranaerophilaceae > Stercorousia. The sequence goes on from CALEJY010000314.1 coordinate 428, forward strand.
GCGTTTATAACCATTCTGAATCATTTTATCTATTTCTTTAATACGTTTATAGATGTTATCCTGCGTTGCATTACTATAATTGTTCTTCAAGTCGTGAACTTCTTTTAAACTATCTTTAACTTCATCTATAAGTTCTTGTGGGATATTTTCTAAACCTTTTAGGATTTCAACTATAAACTTATCTATTTTACCCTCGCTTATATAAGAATCCTTTTTGCAAGTTTTAATTTTGCCCTTACCTGTACAATGGTAGTATATATATTCTTTTCCACTTGGTTTAACTTTTCTTTCTGCGGTATAACTACATCCGCATATACCACATCTAAATAAGCCAATATAAGGGAATTCAATATCATGTTGTCTTGTTGTACTATTTGCATTGTTTAGTTTATCTTGTGCTAATTGAAATAATTCTCTACTAATGAGAGGTTCATGCTTCCCATTTGGGTATAATTTGCCTTGATATACATAATCCCCAACATACATTGGATTTCTGAAAATTCTTTGAATTGTTGAGACTGCATATTTGTTTCCATCTGGATTTCTTAAACCTTCTTCATAAAGAATATTATTGATAGATGAGGCTGATAGATTTTCATATACAAACAGGTTAAATGCCCTTATTGCAAATTCGGCACGTTCTGGGTCTTTTATAATTGCATGCTTATGTGTTCCAGCATTACCATACATGTAACCTAGCGGTGGATAAAGTGCATATCCTTGTTCAATACGTTCATTTAAACCTTTTGCAGATTCTTCCGCTAGGTTATCAACATACTGCTTTGCCATAAGGACACGTATGCCTATCATAAATTTGATACTTGAACGTGAGGCTTCAGATAGTATTTCATTCTCTTTTACAAAATGAACTTCTAATCCACTAATGTTATCTATTGTTCCATAGTCCAAAAGATTTCTATAAAGTCTATCAACTTTTTCAACTAAAATAACTCTTTCATCTTCATGCTCTTGAAGATAATCGACCATTCTGTTAAATTCTGCACGACCAGCTTTCTTTGCCGATTCTGCCTCAACAAACTCTTCCACTATTTCAATATCATTGTTGTTTGCATATTCATGTAAGAACTTTTTTTGAGCTGGAATAGAAAATCCATCTTTTTCTTGTCTATTTGACGATACCCTTGCGTATAATACAGCTTTTTTCATATGGCTATTATAGCAATAAATATCCTGTTTGACAAATATAATGCTGCATTTGGCGATTCTATTATTTTCATAACCAAAGTTATAACCAAGGTTAAGGACAGTTTGGGGGGAAATATGAGTTAATCATAATAACAGGACAAAACAAAGGAAACATAAATGGAATTTAAAGTAGATAAATTTACTGTAAAACTCCATAGAGCAAATGAAATCTCACATGATGAAGATGTTAATCGTTTTGCAAAATATGTTTCTATAATTTGTGAAGTTAGTAAAAGACAACAGAAAGGAAAAATTTATGTCAAATGAAAAACAAAAAGTAGTAATCTACACAAGAGTTGCAACACAAGAACAAGCAAAGTCAGGTTATTCACTTAAAGCACAGGATAAAATGCTAAAAGAATACGCAAGAGTAAACAACTTTGAAATTGTAGAAGAATTTTCTGACATTGGAAGTGGTTTTGAGAAAAATAGGCAAGGGTTTAATGAAATGTTGCAATACCTTGAAAGTTCTGAAAATTGCAAAACCATTTTAATTACTGACCTTAAGATATTGAGCCGCAACGTTAATATTCTTGAAATAATGCAACAATATAACTTAATTAGTGTATCTTGCGATTCATTCCCACTTTTAAACCAACTTTCGATATTGTTTGAAAAAAAATGTAGGCTTTTAACTGATGAAAAAGCAAGGATGAGATTCGAAAAAGCACAAAAACTTAAAGCAAAGAAAGGAAAAATAGAAAATGTTAAATAACATAAAAAATACATTAAAGAAAATAAATACAGTACACTTTGTAAATATAGAGGACATAAACTTAGGTAAATATAAATGCATTGCTAATGTTAAAGAAATTGAATACAAGCTGAAAATGAACTGTTTTGGGGTTGATATATTAGAACCTTATTTATATTTAGAGAATTTGCAGGTGTTTCAGAGTGATAAATACATAAATGTTGAAACTCCAAATAGTATAATAAAAACAAAAATCGGTAAAAGAATAGCCGATTCTCAACCTTTAGCAAATGGAGATAGAATTTCATTTAGTGCATATTTACGAGAGAAAACTACTATTTTCAGACAAGAAGATGAAGAAAGAATCATAGATGAGGAATATACCTCTAGATATTTCAATACATTTAGCAACATTGTTAGATTAAATAGAATAGAAGAAAATGCTAATGGTTATAGTAGGAAGGATGGACTTAAATGAAATGTGGTAAATGGCTAAGATGTAACGTTAAATTATATCTATCAAGATATCTTGTCAACGAATTAGGTGCCGCTTTAGAATCTGGGGAGATTACCTCCCTTGATTCTTTTGTTAAAGATTCAATAAGAAATAATTATTACAATATTCAATTTATCGGTACTATCAAAAGAAATGAAATCAAATGTATTCCTATTATCGTCAAAATTCCATTTATGATGATTTTTAAACTCTGGCTACTATCAAAGAAAGTTAAATTGACAAAATCTGAAATTGTAGCAGAGTTCTTAGGGTATTCTTTAAGTTTGCTTTTGGCAGACAAGTATGGAAGTAATTTTGATACCTTAAAATAGAAAGGAAATATTTAATGGATAGTAAAAAGTATGTAGAAAACCTAAGCAAAAAAGAACTTATTGAATACCTTGGTGTTGCTTCCGATTTTGACAATAGCTTTGATTGTGAAGATTCAGAAACCATTGAAACTTCTCATGAAAAAGTGTTGGCTTCAGAAGATATTGAAAGCCTATTTGAAGATGAAAGCAATTTTGCAAATGGTTCAAATATAAATAATATATTTCTAAATGGGCCTAATTCAAACCTTGATATGGTTATTACAAATGGAATTAACTTCCCAAATTCTTTTTTAAGTGTTTCATTGGTGTTTAGTAAGAATAACATTACAAGAATACTAAGAGTCTTTAATATTGAACCTAGTAATATGGTATTGTCTGAAATATCTAAGTATGGAAGATATAATCTAATAGTAAATGTAAATGAACTAGAAAGAATAATTAATAGGTATATTGAAATAGTTTCTAAACTCAACACTTGTACACTTAGTTATGATAATGATGCGGTAGCAAGTTTTATCAAACTGTGTAAAGTAGGAAAAGTGAATGAAGTTGTAACTTATTACTTAAAGAAAGCAAATGCTAAGAGCAAAAGAAATACTTCTACTGTTGGTGTTGAAAACATAATGTGCAATATAAGTGTTGCAAAATTAAGAGAATATTGTTTTGGTATAACTCCAGATTGCATGTCCTTTAATCCACATGATGATAAAGAACTAGAGATTCTTGATTATATTAAAATGTGTTGGGAATTGCGAATGTTGCTTGTTTTCTATAAAGCTTGCAACATTTCTACGAAGAACGAAGTTTTATTTTTCAGAATTTTTCAGCCAATCATATCGCTTGCGATTTTTGCTGGCATGGAAATGTTTACGGAATTAAAGTTATCACGTCTATATAATGAATTGTATGAAGAATTGAAGAGGTTTGTACCTCTTAATCCAAAGTATTTGGTTGTTAACGATATTGAAGATAAGCGAATTATCAAGTTCAAAATTAAGAATAGTCATTTTCTAAATGAAGCCTACCAGAAAGAGTATAATTATCCTAATTCTATACCTACAATTCAAGACACTAAAGATGATAAAGCTGGAGAGGCTGAATTAAACATTCTGCAAGGAAGTACAGGTAATTCTGTTCGACTTGAACTATGTTTATCAGGTCAAGTTCCAATTAGCAGAATTTATGGTAATTTTGCCTTGAAGAGAGATGTGAATGGTAGGCTAATAGAAAAGATTGAGAATGTAAACTTCTTAAATATGTATTACTTTGGCCTAAGTACGGATAAACCAATATTGTATTTGTTTAAACAAATTCTAAATTATTCTAAAGATTTCAATATTAAGTCTCATCATACAAACGTTAAACGATATTTAGAACAATTTGCCAATAAAGCGAATAGAAATATTATTCCAAGATACTTAGCTCCGTTGTTATTGTTATTATTAGAAAAGCCTTGTAGTGATGATGAATTGAATTGCTGGGTTAATAAGTATTTTAAAAAGACCGCAAAGCAACAAAGAGCAGAGTTCAGAAAAATATTTAATGACTTAGCTAAATTGATGCAAGAAGAAAATAGACTGGTGAATGGATTAAGAAAAGAGTTAGATAGATATGTTTGGTAATATTTTGATAGATAAATTACGTATTTCAAGAAAAATTGATTTTGGTTTTAATTCTCGAAAAGTCCAAGAATCGCTAAATAAATTGGCAAATTCTCATTTTAGAGCAGAGCATTTTTCTGTAAACTATGACAAATGCTATTTTAGAGTAACATTTACACCAACTTTATATCTGACTAATAAATTAGCTAACGAAGGAAAACCTATTTACAATATGGAAATGATTACAGAAGATATGCTAGTAAGTGTGTTAGAAAAAGTATATGAAGTTTTAGGTGAAGAGGCTGTTGTAACGTGGATTGATATTACAAAAAATATACTTGTAAATGACAAGGTATCTCACTACATTGAATCTTTATCAAGAATAAAAGCGAAATATCCTTATAAAAAGCATAATTGTACATCTAAAACCGTTGTGAAAACTGCGATATTCGGCACTTTAAAACGAACGAACGGAACGGATTGCGTGAAAGATGTTCGTCAAATAACCTTCTATGATAAAGTAGCTGAAATTACAGAAAAGACTAAACAAAAGTCAAGATTTATTGATAATGTTAATTTGACAGAAGATGAAATTGTACAATTGCCAAAAGAGGCTTATCAACGAGAATATAAAAGGTTGTTCTTGAGAGATTTG
>CALEJY010000315.1 GCA_937898445.1 uncultured Candidatus Melainabacteria bacterium
GTTTGCTCATGATACTGAAAACTAACTTTCATAGCCGCTTCAATCGCTGATGAACCATTATCCGTAAAATTAAACTTGCACAAACCTTCCGGCAAAATTTTAGACAATCTTTCGCACAATCTAATCGCTTGTTTGTGAGTAAAATTTGCAAAAATTACGTGTTCTAATTTGTCGGCTTGTTTTTTTAATTCAGCAGAAATATGCGGATTGCAATGTCCTAACAAGTTACACCACCACGAACTGATAACATCGACATAACGGTTACCGTCAATATCATACAAGTAAACACCTTCACCTCTATCAATCACAATCGGCTTTAGTTCCTCGTAATCCTTCATTTGGGAACACGGATGCCATATATATTTTAAATCTTTTTCTGCTAAATTTTCCATCTTATACCTCTTTAAATAATTCCGACAAGTCATTTATACTTGTATCATCTTTTTTTACAGTAGCAACAACTTTTACACCTGTTAAGTTTTCAACCTGAATTTTGTTATCTTTTTGCATAAAATCGTTTTCATCATAATTATTCAAAATTATACCTTTAACATTAATTCCTTGTTGTTTTGCATATTCTACAGTCAAAACAGTTGAATTAATAGTTCCTAATGATGCTGATGCAACAACCAAAATATCAAGTCCTAATTCTTTTATCACATCAGGCAACAAAAGTTTTGGTTCATTCAAATTGAACGGACAAATAATTCCGCCGGCTCCTTCGACAACCAAATATTCAAATTCTTTTTTTATTTTTTCATAATCAGATTTAATTTTTTCAATTTTAATCGGGTTGTTTTCAATCTCTGATGCCAAATGAGGAGAAACCGCCGTTTTGAACACATAAGAAACATAATCCAAAGGATCAGAATTTATTCCTGCAGTTTTCAAAACAAAATCACAATCTCCGGGGATAAGTTTTCCATCTTTTTCGATTGCGCCACTCAATGCAGGTTTGAAATATCCACAATTATAACCCAATTCCCTTAACTTTTTCACAATAAGAGCTGAAATATAAGTTTTTCCAACATCAGTTCCTGTTGCCGTAACAAATATAGCTTTAGTCATATCTCCTCTTTTCTTGCCAATAATAATTATTTTAATGAGATCTTTCGCTTTGCTCAAGATGACCTGTATAAAAAATATGCGGCAACTTTATGTTACCGCATAATTTAATTATTTCAAGAGTATTACCCCTCTCCCGCATTTCTAACGCAAACTACAGTTTGCGAAGAACTGCGCCCTCTCCCCAAGTGGCGAGGAGAATGGTGTGGAAAACAAAAACCTCATTCCTATTGAAATGAGGTTTTATATACATATTGTTCAAACTATTATAATGAACCGCCGCCACCATCACGGAAGTAATCGTAGTGTCTGATATCATCGTAGTTGTTAACATATTCTGCTTCAACATTCTTTTGGAATTGAGTTTTTGGAGCTGCCGCAGTTGAACGAGATGCCAACAACGCATCAATATTTGGAGCAAGTGTCAATTCAAAGTGGAATCTACCCATTTTGCTATATGGTTCCCAATAGTTTCTAATCAATGGATAGCCCCAATATAGTCTTGCGCTCAAGTCACCAGGCAATTGAACTCTTAAGCCCATACCTAATGAAGCAGCGAAATAGCTACCTTGCATAGCATCTTCTGATGCTGTAGGGAAGATACCTGCTGTATCAGCAAATACCGCACCTTTTACGTATTTACCGATAAACGGTATTTTTTCACCAGTTCTAGGGCTTGTGATTTCTCTAGGTAATAGAGGGAACATAAGCTCACCACTAACGAAATATCCATTTTTACCAATCATCAAACCTTCAGAATAACCTCTAACTGTAGCCAAACCACCTGTTTGCATTTGGTCTAAGTAAGGAATTCTTTTATCACCAGGAACGATTTGGTAGTTACTTCTCAATTGACCGATGAACCCGTGAGAGAAATCGTGCAATCTTACTAAACTACCACTATATTTGAAGTAATTGTTATCTCTTGTACTGTTAAAGATTGGAATTGAATAGTAA
>CALEJY010000316.1 GCA_937898445.1 uncultured Candidatus Melainabacteria bacterium
AATTTCTTTTTCTTACTTATTTACTCACTTACTTTTTTATTATACAATATATTTTATAAAGATTGCAATATTAACATAAATTTACACTAAATGTAGGAGAATTTACATTAATGAACGAGCTAATAGAAAAAATTAATAAATTAAAAAAAGAAAAAAATGCCGTTATATTGGCGCATTGTTACCAAAATGTCGAAATTGATGAAGTTGCGGACTATGTTGGAGATTCTTTATATTTAAGTCAAATGGCAGCAAAAACAGATGCAGACATAATCGTTTTTGCCGGAGTTTATTTCATGGCACAAACTGCAAAAATTCTTAATCCTGACAGAAAAGTTTTATTACCTCGTTTGGAATCAGGTTGCCGTATGGCTGATATGATTACTTTAGATCAACTAAGAGAATTTAAAAGCAAATATCCTAAAATGCCAACAGTATGCTACATAAACTCAACTGCAGAAGTTAAATCAGAATGTGATATTTGTTGCACAAGCTCAAATGCAGTCAAAATCGTTGATAGCTTGAAAGCAAAAGAAATTTTGTTCTTACCTGACACATATTTGGGCAAATGGGTAGAATCTCAACTAGGCAATGTTAAGGTTAATACTTACACAGGTTTCTGTCCAACACATGTTCAAATCAGACCAAATGACGTTACAGAAGCTAGAAAAAAATATCCGAATGCACTCGTTCTTGCACATCCGGAATGTCACCAATCAGTTGTTGCAATGGCAGATTATGTTGGCTCAACAACTGGAATTATGAAGTTTGCAGCCCAAAGCGACAAAAAAGAATTTATTATTGCAACTGAAAAAGGTGTTGTCGACAGATTAAAAAGAGATTATCCGGAAAAAGAATTTTATCTTATCAAAGATAGCGTAATTTGCCCGAACATGAAATGGCACACTTTAACAGACATCTATAACGCTCTTGATAGAGAAGAACACGAAATTACAGTTGATACAGAAATCGCATCAAAAGCTTTGAAATGTATTGACAGAATGCTTGAAGTTTCAGCAATAGGAGCAAAATAATGGCAAACGATATTATTTTCGGCAAAAACTCCGTTATGGAAGCACTAATCGCTGGCGATAGAGAAATTAACAAAATACTTATCTCAAAAAACATCCATAGCGACAACAAACTTAATAAAATTAAAGAATTAGCACGAGAAAACGGAATTGTTTTTCAATTTGTTGCAAAAGAAAAATTCCAACCTTATGCGGAATTTAATCATCAGGGAATTATCGCCCAAATTTCACCTATTAAATATATGGATTTGGATGATTTTTTAGACAAAGAAAAATACGAAAACGCTTCTCTTGTAATTCTTGATGGCGTAGAAGATTCTCACAATTTAGGTTCAATCATCAGAACTTGTGTTTGCGCAGGTGTTGCCGGAATTATCATCCCTTCAAGAAGAAATGTCCAAGTAAACGCTACAGTTGAAAAGACTAGTGCAGGCGCAATCAATCATATTCCGATTATAAAAGTAAACAGTTTGGTAAATGCAGTTCAAAAATTAAAAAATTCCGACTGGTGGGTAGTTGCAGCAGACGCAAGTGCGAAAGATAATTATTATGATGTTAATTATAAAGATATGAATTGCGCAATAATTATGGGTGCAGAACACGCCGGAGTGTCAAAATCACTACTTAAACTTTCGGATTTTATAGTAAAAATTCCGATGTTTAAAGATTTTAATTCTCTTAACGTTTCAAATGCACTAAGCGCAATCATTTTCGAAACAGTTAGACAAAAACTAAAAAATTAACTATAATAGTTACAACGATTTGTATTCGCATATCAGGAGAGAGAAATGAAAAAAGAACTTGAAAAATACGGCTTACTTACAGATGAAATATCAGATGAGAATGTAAACTTTCACGACTTGGAAGAAGATGATGAAAATGTTTTGGAAACCGTTGAAGATCCAAAAGTTCAGGAAAATCTCTCAACAGTAAACTCTGATGACAGTGTAAGAATTTATTTGCAACAAATCGGCAAAATTCCACTACTTTCACACGAGCAAGAGCTTGATTTAGCAAAGAAAATCTACGAAGATCACGACGAATTTTCAAAAAATTTACTTGTTAACGCAAACCTTCGTCTTGTTGTAAGTATTGCAAAAAAATATATAGGTCGTGGACTTTCATTCCTTGACTTAATTCAAGAAGGCAATATGGGCTTGATGAAAGCTGCCGGCAGATTTGATTACACAAAAGGTTACAAGTTTTCAACCTATGCAACATGGTGGATTCAACAGTCTATAACCCGTGCAATTGCAGACAAAGCAAGGATTATCAGACTTCCTATCCATATGATTGAATCTTTAGGAAAAATCCGTCGTGCAACAATAGATTTGACAACAGAACTCGGACATACTCCGACAAAACAAGAAATCGCATATAGATTGGGGGTTCCGGTTAGCAAACTATCTGCAATCGTAAAATCAGCTCAATCAACAATCAGTATGGAAACTCCGGCTAGTTCATCAGAAGATTCTTCTAAAATCGCTGATTTCCTTGTTGATGAGGATTCTATCGCTCCTGACAACAGAGTTTCTCAAGAAAACTTATTTGAAGATATAAGAAAAATGCTAAACCAACTTAGTCCAAAAGAACGTGATGTTTTGATTTTGCGTTATGGACTAGATAACAATGGTTCTAAAAAAACTCTTGATGAAATCGGCTCACAATATGGAGTTTCAAGAGAACGTATTCGCCAAATCGAAAATCGTGCAATTTCTAAACTTAAAAAACTTTGCAAAAACAAAAAGCTTGCAGTCGGCTTGAAAAATTATTTTGGAGAATAAAAAATAACTTCTCAAAAAAATTTAATAAAAAAAAGACCACTCATTTTAAAGAGTGGTCTTTTCAGTATTTTTAAACAATTACTTATTCAGCATCTTTGTTAATATCTTTAATGCTCAAAGCAATTCTGTGTTCTTGTGGAGTGAATTTCTTAATAAGAACTTCTACGCTATCACCAACTTTGAATTGGTTGAATGGGTTTACGTTTTCGTTGCTCATTTCAGAAACAGGCAATAATGCTTCTACTCCAGGGAAAATATTGATGAATGCGCCAAATCCGGTAACTTTATTAACAGTTCCTTTGATTACTTGACCTTCTTCAAATTGACCTTCGATTTGTTGCCATGGATCTTCGCCCATTCTTTTTAGTGACAATGAAATTCTTTTCAATTCGTTATCAATTTTGATGATTTTAACTTCAATAGTTTCGCCCAAAGAAATTACGTCAGATGGGTGTTTAATTCTTGACCAAGAAATTTCAGAAATAGGTAACAAACCATCAATTCCGTTAATGTCAACGAATGCACCGAAATCAGCAATTCTTACAACTTCACCTTTAACAACTTGACCTTCTTCTAGTTCTGACAAAATGTTGTCAACAACTTGATCTCTTTGTTCTGCAACAGCTTGTCTTTGAGATAGGATAAGTTTGTTTTTCTTAGGGTCAGCTTCCAAAACTTTAACTTCGATTTTTGTATCAATCAATCCGTCGAATGGAGTACCAGTTCTCAATTGAGATGAAGGGATGAAACCTTTCAAATCTGCAACGTCAACCAAAACGCCACCTTTAACGATTGAAACAACTTTAGCAAGAATTGTATCGCCTTGAGTTTTTGCATCGTTAAGTTGAGCCCAAGCTTGAGCATAAGCAAGTCTTTTTAGAGAAAGAACCATACCGTCTTCGTCGTTTTCTTCTTTTAATACGTAAAATTCTCTTTCTTCGCCGATTTCCATAGCATCAGCATTATCAGAAGAAGAAATTTCTTTGTTAGGCAAGAATGCTTCTGTTTTAGCACCTTTTACGCTAACCAAATATCCTTCGCTTTCTTTTTTCAAAACTGTACCTTCAACGATATCAGCTACAGAATAAGATTTTGAGAAAGATTCTTCTAACAATCTTTCAAATTCATCCATTTTGTCTAATGTTTGTGTCATTTTTATTTATTTTCCTTTCTTAAGATAAATTTTGTTTTATCGGTGGAATAAATTCTCCACCATACTTTGAACTTTTCCCCTCGCTAATTTCGTCATATTGAGCGTCTAGCGAAAGATCCTCTTTAATAAACTAATGGGGATTCTTCGGGTTCAAATTACTATTACCCTCAGAATGACGACTAATAGCAATTTCTTTTGGAACGGACTATGCCTCTTTGCATCTAATCCGCTTTTCCACTCTTTCAATAACATTTTGCGGAGTTGATGCTCCGGCAGTTATCGAAATATTTTTTGATTTTTCAATCAAATCCTTGTACAAATCCAATTCATCATCATTTTCAATATGAATTGTTTTTGTGATATCTTTTAAAATTTCTGCCAAGTGAGTTGTGTTTGCACTCTTTTTAGAGCCAACAACAATTACCAAATCACTTTCTTTTGCTAATTCTTTCGCCTCAGCTTGGCGCATTGAAGTGCTTTTGCAAATCGTATTTGCAACATGAACTTCTTTTGCAACAGAAATCAAATAATCCACAATGCTTGTCAAAGTCGTAATTCTTTGAGTAGTTTGAACAACAACCCCAACACGTTTGTGAGCCTTGATTTGTGGCTCATATTCTTTTAATTGTTCAACAGAAGCCGCAACAACAACATTGTCGCTATATAACTTTGCATTTGCCTTAATCGCAATAACTTCAGGATGTTCAGATTTGCCGACAACTACAACAAAGTAGTTTTCTTTTGCTAATTCAATAGCTTTTTGTTGAACTTTTTTCACGTCAAGGCAAGTCAAATCCACAGGTTCAAAACCGGCTTGTTTAATTTTTTCAATAACTTCAGGGCTTTCACCATGACTTCTGATAACACAAATTCCATCACCGTGTTCAGGAATTTCGGTCAAAGTTTTAATCCCTAATTTTTCAAGCTCGTGAATAACCTGTGTATTATGAATAAGTTCCCCAAGAACAAATACGTTCTTGTCTGGGTTTTCGGCTTTTAATTTTTTAACGGTTTCGACGGCTCTTTTTACACCGTAGCAAAAACCTGCATATTTCGCTAATTTTATATTTTTATCAGGCAATTTTTAATTGTCTTCTTTCAATTGAACTCGTGTTATAAGTAGATTGCGACGCTATACTCGCAACAACCAATATATCACTGTAATTTCATTAAAATATAAAAACAGCCAAAATGCAAGCCCCTGAAAATATTCAGAGGCTTGTTTTTCCTACAAATTCTTACCTGATTTATGCGAGAATAACACCGTTTTTATCTTTTTTGAAAAGTTCTTTTGTATCAAAATCTGTTGGAATTGAGAAATTGTTAATTGTTCTTGCGGTAACCGGTTCTGTTTCAGCATTTGCTAAATCATTTTCGCCACCCAAATGCAATCTGTCTCTCAAGAATTTGAAACTTGGGTTTGTTTCAGCTTTGAACAAAATTGTTGCTTCAACAATGTTTTGAAGATCTGTTTTCAAGCCCATATTGTACATTGCTTCTGCAGTTGTAACATCGCTTTCAACCAATGTTTTGAATGTGTTTTTATAATAAGTTCCAATTAAGTTGTAAACAGTTTGTCTGCTTTTACCTGATGGAAGGCTTTTCAAATACTCAATTTTTTCCATTGGAGTAGCGTTATCAAACAATCTTACATAATAATCACGACGTTCAGTTGAAGATAATTTTGCAATTTCGGCTTTTGTCAAAGTTCCGTTTGCAAATTTTGCTTGAAGCTCTGAATTGTCAGCAATACCTGCAAGCTCCATAACTGCTTGTTTCAAAGCAATTTGTTGAGCATCAGGAGATTTGATAGCCGGAAGAACTTCATTAACCGCAACTGCAATAGCTTTTTCATTGCCAGATTTGTAAACAGTGCTTAGAGCTTCTGATTGAACAGTCGGGTCGTAATTTTTAATATTTCTTGCAACATGTTGTTGAACTTCTGAATACTTAGAAGTCATCATTTCATTGTGCATTGCAAGTTGATTGTCTTTACTGCAATCTGCAATGTAATCAGATAATTTATTTAAACCAGCAATAGCTTCTTTTTCAGTATAGTCATCTTGTTCATATCTTTGTTTATGAGCTGTCAATGCAGAAACTTGGTTTTCACTTGCATATCTTGAGTAAGTTCCAGCCTCAACCATTGCATCATTAACTTCTTTATTTTGAATAGCTTTATTATGCAAAGGTAATTGGTTTTCTTTATATGATTGGTCGTTAGTAACACCTGCATACTTTTGAGCTTCTATTCCGCTTAAATCAAAAGTATCATTTATCATTTCAAGTTGGGCTTTAGCACTAACAACATCTTTATTATGAGCAACATCAACATGAGCTTTTTCAACATTTACATTTCCAAAAGATGCATCAATTTTTGAAGTTGCTAACAAATGATCTTCATCAGAAGAATTAATTCTTAAAACAGCCAAAGCTTCAGCGGTTTCAGGATCCTCTACTTGCATTGCCTTATCTTTTCGAGCTTTTTCAATTGCAACACTAGTATGTATAGCATTAATACTACTTGAAACAACTGCTTGAGCCAACTTGTTGTCACTTTTTACAAATTCTGATTGTTCTTCAATAGAAGAGTTTCCTAAAACATGTTGTTGAACCTTCACTGCTAATTCAGGATCTTTTTCTCGTAGTTCATTGAACAAGTTCGCCAATTTATCTGGAGTTTTTTGATCTTTTGGCAATGTATGTACATATCCATAAACCGCCTTGCATTTTGCTTCATCACTTGAATCTAGTGCAAAAAACTCTTTTCCAAAATCAGAATCTGAAAAACTTTCTAAAAGCCCTGATTTTTCAAACTTACCATTTTTTTGTTTTTCTTCAATTTTTTCAACAACATCGCTAAAAGCCATAACGTTGCGTAAGTTTCTTAGTTTTGCCTTATCTTCACTAGAAAAATTCTTTCCTTCTCGTGCCTGTTTTTCTTCTAATTCTTTTATTTCAAGATCTTCAACTCTTACTCCAAGTTTTTTAGCTTGTACTCTCAAATCGCTTGGAGACATTGTAGCACTAAGTTCTACTCCTTGTTTTTTAGCATAATCACATAATAATTCACTCTTATGAGCTTGAGTTTTTAAATATTTTTTTTGTCCTTCAGATTGTTCTGCTTCTGGCAAATCAAACACATATTCATGTATAATTTGTTCTTTATACGCCAAGCCACGTTTATTCATTTCATCAACAGATATTTCTTGCGTATTTGCAGCTTGAAGTTCTGTCATACCAATTTGAAGCATTCTTGATAATTTTTCTTGCTGAATATCACTACCAGCTTTTGGATCTTTTTTAGCTTCAAGGGCTTGTAATTCATTTTTAATTAATTCTTGTTTTTTGTCTTCTGATAATGCTTGCCAATTTTCTGCAGTTTTAACATTTTGTGAATCAGCGTACATAAATTTATTTTTTGCCAATTCTTCTGCATAAATTTTTGTT